>JAUWOX010000113.1 GCA_030611905.1 bacterium | reverse complement strand
ATGGCTTGATCTGCAAAAACCCACCACTGATTATTCTGGCGATCACCTTCTAATGAATTTTTCATTTTCTGCCAAGATGAATCTAGATCAAGCCCTGCTGTTCTATCAGGAAAAAGGATTTTAAGGCTCGTAGCTTGATTTGCAAAAGCATACCCATTATTATGCTGACGATAACTTTCTAATTGCTTTTTCATTCCCTGCCAAGCTGAATCATTCAGATCAAACTCTGAGACTCTGTCTGGAAAAAGAATTTTAAGATTCATGACTTGTATTGCAAAAAGCCACCACTGATTATTCTGACGATAACCTTCTAATAGATCTTTCATTCTCTGCCAATCAGTCTTTGAAATCTCTGTTTCTGAATCGAATTTTAATCCTTCAGCTTTTTCCTGTTCCAAACTCATATCCTGCAATTTCAAATCCCCTTCTGGTTTTTTTTCAAAATGTTTTCTTATTCCCATAATATTAATTGTTATTTGTTAATTGTTAAATGTTAACTGTTATTCTAACACTTCATACGCTTTGGCCGCTTGAAGTAATTTCATTTCTTCAAAATGATCAGCAGTCAATTGCAGACCAATAGGAAGTTTTTGTTTATCAAAACCACAGGGAATGGAAATAGCTGGGACGCCGGCAACATTGGCCGAAACAGTTAAAATATCACCCATATACATAGCTAAAGGGTCATCAATCTTTTCTCCCAATTTAAAAGCAGTGGTTGGGGTTGTTGGAGTGGCTAGAAGATCTACTTTTTCAAAGATTTTATTATAATCTTCAATTACTTTGGTGCGGACCTGCTGGGCTTTTTTATAATAAGCATCATAATAACCGGCTGATAAAGTGTAAGTGCCAAGTATGATTCTTCTTTTTGCTTCATTGCCAAAACCTTGAGATCTAGTTTCTAAATAATTTTCTATCAAACTATTAGCATGAGCGGAAAACCCATAGCGAACTCCATCATAGCGGGCTAGATTGGCTGAAGCTTCTGCTGGCATAAGGATATAATAGACTGCTAAAGCATATTTTGAATGAGGCAAGCTGATTTCTTCAATCTTAGCGCCTAATTTTTCTAATTTTTGAAGAGCCTGGTCAAATTTTTCTTTTATCTCCTCATTGATTCCTTTGCCAAGGCTTTCTTTGGGCAGGCCAATTTTTAATCCTTTGATTTGAGGAAAGGTGTGATGGATCAGCTCGGGAGCGGCATCGGTTGAACAAGTGGCGTCTTTGGTATCTGATCCAGCTATTACTGAAAATACCCAAGCGCAATCTTCTGCGGAGCGAGCCATAGGCCCAATAGTGTCAAAACTTGAAGCTAGAGCGCCTAAACCAAAACGGCTAACACGACCATAGGTAGGTTTAAGACCATAAATGCCGCAGAATGCGGCGGGTTGTCGAACAGAGCCTCCGGTATCAGAACCCAAAGCAACTGGAACAAAATTGGCAGCCACAGCAGCTGCAGAACCCCCGGAAGATCCGCCGGGAACGCGAGTTTGATCAAGCGGATTAACTGTTTTCTTAAAGGCTGATGTTTCAGTAGAAGAACCCATGGCAAATTCATCGCAATTGGTTTTGCCTAAAATAATCATGCCAGCTTCTTTAAGATTTTTAATAACCGTAGCATCATAAGAGGCAATGTAATTTTCTAGAATTTTTGAGCCACAGGTATTTTTTTTGTCTTTAACTAAAATTAGATCTTTGATGGCAATAGGAATTCCTTCTAAGGGTTTTAAATCTTTTTTATTGTCTATTTCTTGGGCTTGTTTTAAAGCATCTTGTTCAAAGACTTCTAAAAAAGCATTGATTTTTGAATCTGATTTTTTGATTTCATTAAGACAGGCAGAAACAAGCTCTGTTGAAGAAATTTCTTTCTTGCGTAGCTTAGATGATAATTCTGTGATTGTTAATTTATTTAACATAGATTTATAAAATTAAAACTAATTTTTAGATTTTTATTCAAAGAACCTTTTTAACCTTTACTTGATTATTTTTGCTTTCTGGCGCAGCTTTAATCAATTTTTCTGTATCTTTATAAGATTCAACCTTGTCTGGCCGCATAACATTAATCAATTCAGTGGCTTGGGCTGTTGGCTTGACATTAGCAGTGTCTATTTTTGATAATTGATCAACATAATTTAAGATATCAGTTAGCTGAACTGAAAACTTATTAGTTTCTTGCTCTGTTAATTTAATTCTAGCCAATTTGGCTATCTTTTCGACTTCTTGTTTTGAAACTTTTTGAGACATATGTTTATTTTAAAATGACTTGACAGAAATATTAAAAAGGAGTAATATTCTTTTGGTGGGCTCGGTTTAGCGTCGTTTGGTCACGGTTCCCTCCACAGGGGTTCGCTCATTCCGAGTCCACCATTTGCTCCTTTGATTTTCCGTCAGTTTTCTGGCGGATTTTTCTTGTTCAAAATTTCCTATAATTATAACATTTTTAGCAATTCCTTTTCATCTATTATCCTAACTCCCAATTTCTTAGCTTTATCATACTTAAATCCTGGATTTTCACCAGCAACAACATAATCAGTTTGCTTGCTAACTGAAGAGGAAATATCTCCGCTTAAATCGCGGATTTTCTTTTTAGTTTGATCGCGGGTTAAGGATTTTAGAGTTCCTGTTAAAACAAAAGTTTTATCAGCTAATTTTTTTTTAATTCTTTTTTGTGTTTTGATCTTAATTCCATTTTTTATTAATTGATCAACAATATGGAAATTTTTTTTATCTTGAAAATAGCTGTAAATACTTTTGGCAACGATTGAGCCGACATCTTTAATTTTTTCTAATTCCTCCAACTTGGCTTTTTTAAGATTATTCAAACTGCCAAAATGATCAGCTAGGGCAAAAGCTGTTTCTTCACCGACATGACGAATGCCCAGCGCATAGATAAAACGAGCAAAAGAAATTTGTTTTGATTTATTAATAGCGCTAACTATATTTTCCGCTGATTTTTCTGCGAATCTCTCTAATGACTTTAAGTCGTCTATAGTTAACTCAAAGAGATCAGCTGGACTTTCTATTAAATCATTGCTAATTAACTGCTCGATTATTTTAGGACCTAAGCCTTCAATGTCAAAAGCTTGTTTGGAAATGAAATGGGAAATGTTTCTTTTTTGCTGGGCAAAACAATTTTTATTAGTACAGTAATAAGCAACTTTGTCTTGATGTTTGTTAACCGGCGAACCACAGATAGGACATTTTTTAGGCATACGAAAGGTTTTTTCTTTACCCGTGCGAAGATTTCTTATAACTTTTACAATATCAGGAATAACATCGCCAGCGCGTTGAATAATAACTGTATCGCCTATTTTAACTCCCAGACGTTTAATTTCATCTTCGTTATGCAGGGTGGCGTGAGAAACTGTTACTCCGCCGAGATGAGTTGGTTTAAGATGAGCGACTGGCGTCAAGGCGCCGGTGCGTCCAACTTGCACTTTGATATCTTCAATAACAGTAGTGGCTTCTTTGCCGGGAAATTTGAAGGCCATGGAGCTACGCGGAGCTTTGCCAACTATGCCAAGTTTTTTAAACAATTTATTATCATTAACTATTACTGCAATACCATCAATTTCATAGTTTAAACGGCTTCTGATTTTTTGTATTTTTTTATAATAATCAAAAACTCGGCTTAAGTCAGCGGCAAATTCCGTATAAGGATTGACACGAAAACCTAGACGAGAAAGGATAAGATGTTCCTGCTCATGATTGGTTTGACCTAAATCAGTAATTAGTTGATAAGCAAAACACTTTAAATTACGGGAAGCTGTTATTTTTGGATTTAATTGGCGGATACTGCCGGCGGCTACATTACGAGGATTGGCATAAGCGGTTAAATTCTTTCTTTCCTGTCCCTTGTTTAGTTTTTCAAAATCTTTTTTTTCCATGTAAATTTCACCACGGACTTCAATTTCTGATTTTTCTATATTAAATTTTTTTAAAAGCTGATCAACTTTTTTTATTTCTAGGCGAAGATGTAAGTCTTGTTTTTTTAGATAAATTTTGTGATCTTTATTTGCGAC
>JAUWOX010000107.1 GCA_030611905.1 bacterium | reverse complement strand
TCACGCGAATATACCCCGAATTTACGCTAATACGATTGGCGATATTAGAGGTAAATTAGCGATAATTAGTGATACAATGGGAATAAGAAAGCATTTTGAAAAAAAATCACCCAACGAAGATCTCAAGCTTCAAGATCTTGGCATGGAGACCGAAATTCAAAACAATGTTATTGTTTTTCGACCGGAATCCGATGTTGAAATAAAAGTTTCAAACAAAGACTGGGAAACAATGAGAGACAGCTTCAACAAAAGACATGATTCATCGTCACTTGCAGATAAGGCTTGGCTTGCTTGGCGGCTTCATATCGTTTTTCCAGACCGCGTTGATGAACTGAAACTCGACGATCAACTCTTTCAAGAACTCAAAAAGAGATGTGAGAGTGAGTTTTATGATCCAGGCGACATTTCAGCTCCTGATGAGAGAACATATATAGTGCCTTTAAAAATGCTCTATCCTACACGAATCCAAGAAGTCAATCCTGTATTTACATCGCAAGCCGCCTTAAAAGAACTTGATCGTCATCGACCTAACAAGGATTCAATTGGACAATATTTTCAATATTATATGTTTTTGGAATTATTATATCCAGATCAATTAGTAAAGCCAGAAGAAGATTATTTCGAAGCATTTGCTGCAGAAATGAACAAAGCTAAAGACAAAAAAGACTGGCATATTTTTGGTAGCGCAGCAATGAATCTTAAGGTGCTGTTTCCTGAAAAATTCAAGAAAGAAATTGAAATTCGCAAAAAAGATTGGCAAGGAATTAAGCAGGCATTAAATAAATATCGCGAAGAAAAAGACTGGCCAAGCTTTTCTGGAATGCTAATAATTATCAAATCTCTCACTGCGCGCAAAATCAGCTTCACCGATCAGGGCATAGAATTTGACATGCCAGAATCAAGACGTGACTTCAAGCAACAAAAAAAGCCACGGCCAGAGAGAAAAAACTTTTAAATCATTAATTCACGCGAATATACCCCGAATTTACGCTAATACGATTGGCGATATTAGAGGTAAATTAGCGATAATTAGTGATACAATGGGAATAAGAAAACATTTTGAAAAAAAACCAGACGAAGATCTCAAACTTCAAGATTTAACATTGGAACAAGAAAGAGTTCCCGAACTTAAATTTGATCCCGAAACAGAAATATCAGAATCTGATTGGCAGAAAATAGAAGATAAATTAGAAGATTATCGCAAAGCTAAATTGTGGGAGCATCATGACGATCTAGCTATGCAAATGAAAATCCTGGTTCCTGGCAAATCTTCTGAAATAAACATTGACGATCAGATTTGGCAAGAGATGAGGTCTGAGTTAGAAGACTATCAAAAATATTATAACTGGTCAGGCTTTGCTAAACGAGCCACGGAAATGAAAACTCTTCAGCCTGACAGATTTGCTGAATTAGAAATCGATGATAAGGTTTGGGAAATAATGAAGGAATACCTAGACACAAGACAACACACAGACGAATTGACAGAATTTATATTACAAGCCCTGAATTTCAAAATTCTTCAGCCTGACAGATTTGCTGAATTAAACATTAATGAACAAGCTTGGCAGAGAATGAAGCAGGAATTAGAAAAAAAACGGAAAAACGACGACTGGTGGACGTTTGCTAAACTAGCTATGGCTATGAAAATTCTTCAACCTAAGAAATTTGCTGAATTAAACATTGGTGATCAAGCCTGGCGGAAAATGAAACATCAATTAGAACAAGACCGAAAGACTAATGATTGGCATAGATTTGTTCATTCAGCCACGTCCATGAAAATCCTCGCCGCAAACAAAATAGAAGTGACAGATCGGGGCCTAGAAATCACCATGCTTCCTCCGGAATCTTTCAAATCAGAAAAAAAGCCGCGGCCAGAACGCCGCAACTTTTAACTTTTCACTTTAAACTTTTAACTAATTTAATGGGAATAAGAAAACATTTTGAAAAAAAACCAGACGAAGATCTCAAACTTCAAGATTTAACATTGGAACAAGAAAGTGCTCCCGAACTTAAATTTGATCCCGAAACAGAAATCACGGAAGCAGCTTGGCAGGGAATGAAAGATAAATTAGAAAGTCATCGTAATAATAGCTGGTGGAGTTTTGCATATCAAGCCATGCGTCTTAAAATTCTTTTCCCAAGCAGAACAGCAGAGCTTGATTTAAATGATTCAGCCTGGCAGGGCATGAAAGGTCAATTAGAAAGTGATCGCCAGGATAATAATTGGTGGGATTTTGCAGATCAAGCCATGCTTCTTAAAGTCCTTTTTCCAGAGAGAGTCTCAGAGCTTGATTTGAACGGCTCAACTTGGCAGGGAATAAAAGATCAATTAGAATATTATCATCAGAGTAATGATTGGCGTGATTTTATAGCTCAAGCCAAGAATCTTAAAATTCTTTTCCCAGATAGAGTCTCAGAACTTAATTTGAATGATTCAGCCTGGCAGGGAATGAAAGATGCATTAGAAAGCTGTAGTCAGAATACTAATTGGTGGGATTTTACAGGTCAAGCCATGAATCTTAAAATTCTCGCCGCAGACAAAGTAGAGACAACAGATCAAGGCTTAAAAATCACCATGCTTCCTCCGGAATCTTTCAAATCAGAAAAAAAGCCACGACCAGAGAGAAAACAATTCTAAATCTTAAAACAAAAAAATTATTTAAATCGCTTGCGTATTACTTAGTAAGATCGTAAAAATTTGACAATCAATTAACTTAAAATATATAATATAAACTCCAATTGCGGAGTTTATTAATTAAAGAAAAAAATCATGATAAAAATAGAACCAAAAAAATCACCCAGTTTAACCAAGATAATAATTATCTGTATTATTGTCAGTTTCTTCATTAGCGCTATTGTCGGTTTTGCCGCCAGCGGTTTAGGCAACATCCTCGCCTCCAAAATTCTCCAAAAAGAAATATCAATTCCTGATAGAACCGTCAGCGTTATGGAAGATTCTGCCACCATTGAAGCCGTTAAAAAAGTTCAGCCAGCCGTTGTCAGCATTATTGTTACCAAAGACTTAGAAAAAATTTATCAATACTATAATTCACCCTTTGAGAGTGATCCATTTTTTGAGGATTATTTTGGTGAATTCGGCCTTGAAGAACCCCAGGCAGAAGAGGAGGAGAATGGCAAGCAGCAGATTGGCGGGGGAACTGGCTTTGTCATCTCATCAAACGGGGTTATTTTAACTAACCGCCATGTTGTTTCAGATAAAGATGCTGATTACACAGTAGTTACTAATGACAATCAAAAACACGAAGCCAAAATTCAAGCCATTGATCCTACCAATGATGTCGCTGTTTTAAAGATTGATGCCAAAAACATGCCGACAGTTGAGTTGGGCGATTCAAATGCTTTACAGATAGGCCAGACAGTTATTGCTATTGGCAATGCTATGGGAGAATATCATAATACTGTAACAAAAGGCGTTATTTCTGGCTTAGGCCGCGCTATTACTGCCGGCGATCAATTTTCCCAAGCCACGGAAGAAATGGAAAATGTGATTCAGACAGATGCCGCTATTAATCCAGGTAATTCTGGCGGCCCCTTGATCAATATAGACGGCCAAGTAATTGGCATTAATACTGCTATGGATTATCAAGGACAACTTATCGGCTTTGCTATTTCTATCAATGACGCTAAAGAAGACATTGCTTCAGTCAAAAAAGACGGAAAAATTATTAAACCCTTTCTCGGCGTTCGTTATCAAATTTTAAATAAAGAAACTGCTGAAAAAAATAATTTAAAATATGATTATGGTGCTCTTGTAATGCGCGGTGAAAACAAAGATGAATTAGCTATTACTCCCGGCAGTCCGGCAAACAAAGCCAGTATAGTAGAAAATGATATTATTTTAGAAGTTAACGGCCAGAAAATTGATGAAAAAAATAATTTAGGAAAAATTATTGCCAAGCATAAAGTAGGCGATGAATTAACTCTAAAAATTTTTCACAAAGATCAGGAAAAAGAAGTTAAAGTTAAATTAGAAGAAAGAAAATCTTAAATCCCCAATATTCGCTGATCTTTGCCAGCTCCACTTGGTGGCGTCTGTCCACTGACAAATAGAGATAGGGCTTAGATAAAGCAAATAGCTCAATCAAGCCAAAAGATAGGCAAATTAACGGCTACTTTCGTCGATAATAGCCGTTCATTTGACATAATAGTATAATCCGTGTAAAATAACTTGTTCTGCTCTTT
>JAUWOX010000011.1 GCA_030611905.1 bacterium | reverse complement strand
AAGGCTATGTTTGTGTGTATTGATAAATTAACCTGTGTTAGGATGTATGAATTGATCAGTCAATATTGGGATCAAAAAGCAGAGGAAATCAGAGAATCCTGGAAAATGGCGGCTGGAGAAGATTTGTCGAGTGGACCGTGTTTAGCTGAAGAGATTATTCCAGATTGGTCAGCTGATTTACTGCATGATCCTAGAGAAGAGGCTGATGATCTGGAAGAAAATCAATGTCGATTTTATTATGAAGGCAAGACGCATCATTATGTGGAATTGGATATGAATGGAAATTTAATTAATGTGAAGTGATTTTGTTAATCTTTTGTAAACAATTTGCTAATAAACTATTTATCTATGGCAAAAAAGAAGAATAAAAAAGCTGAGAAGAAAAAGTCTGTTCTTAGAAAAAAGAAATTGGGCAGAAGGAAAATAAACAAGAGAGAAAAGGGCTTTAATTGGGAATGGGTTCTTTTGATAATTGTTGTCTTTTTAATTGTTTTAATGAGCGCGTATTTAGTATTGGCTTATTATGAAAATTGCTGGCCTTTTAAGCAAGAAAATGGGTTGGAAAAAAAAGTAGCCATAAGGAAGGAAGTGTCCGTTAATGCGGCTAGAGTAAATTGGGATGGATTACAGATTTTGTCAGATGAAAAAATTTCAGATACTGACGATGAGCAAAAAAAAATAGTAAGTAGTTCTTGGGCGCCAGATTCTTTGCGTTTGATTTATTTGGATGAGGATAAGAGCTTGGAAAGTGGTATGTTTGGATATCCTTGGAAGGGCAAGCTTTATAGATTAGATGATGGTTCTACGAGAGATTTAGCTAATTTTTTTCCTTCTACAAGCGATAGTGATTTAAAATGGATTGGGCAAAGTGATATTGCTGTGTTTAACAATGAGAGAGCATTAATAGAAACTGATTTTAATGGAGACAATTTGATGAAGATGGATTTGGATGGTGCGGTAAGTTATGATTTGTCAGGTGATGGAAGATGGTTAGCTTTGGTAAAAGAAGATGGTGAGTTTATAATTAAAAATTTAAAAAGTGGTGAGACTAGAAGTTTGGGCAAGGACCAGTCTTTTATAAATCCTCGTTGGTCTCATGATTCAAGTAAGATTGCCTTGCTTAAAAAGATTGATGGTCAGGAAACATATAAGGGTCATGAAAATGTTGAGATTGGGTATATCTCCAGCGATGCTGAAAGCCTGCTCGAGTTTAATAAGGTAGGAGTGACATATATTCCAGGTTCTGCAGGAGTAAATGTTGATATGGTTTGGTCAAATAATGACAGATTTTTAATGGATAAAATGAGTAGCAATGTTTATTCGGTTGATCCAGCTAAGACTTTAATTGCTAATGATGGGGAGTCATGGAAAAAAATGTTTGCAAAGCTTTCTCTTGCTAATGATAAGATTTTGGTGCGTGAGTTTCGACAGGATAAGTTGGATGAGGGTGACGCACGCCATGTTGTAGTGAATCTTTATGTAATGAATCTAGATGGTTCGAAAAGAATAGAATTATTACATAAAGAAGGAGACAGTGAAGAGAAAAAATGGCTTTTGGATATTGATGGGGCATGGTCGTCAGATGGTGAAAAGATTATTTACAATAGTGAAGGAAAGATTTTCATGGTGGGAGCCGATGGAACTGATTTGAGAAAATTAACTAATGAGGACAAGGGCTATAAAGAATTGCAATGGTCAAATGATGGCAAAAAGATTGCTTACATCGTAGGCAATGAAGTGCGATTAATTAAATTAGGAACAGAAGAAGACAGAGAGAAGAAAGAAGAGAAAAAGGATGTTTCGATAGAGTCTGATGAGAAGCTGGTTGAGTCGGATGAAGAAGAATATTTGGAGGGTTCTACTTTTTCGCCTGATAATAAAAATATTTTGTATGAAAGATTTGCTAAGGAAACGGAGGACTTGGGTGAGCCGCCAATTTTTTATTATGTAGCAAATTTAGAATCGAAAGAATCTAAGAAGATCAGTGATGAGGTTTATTCATTGAGCGGTAGTTATAAAACGAGATGGATGAATGATGATGTAGTTGTTTATGATAATTTGGATGAAGATGGTTTGTGGATTGATTGGGTAACTAAAGGGGCGGAGAATGATGAAAGAATGCATATTAATGAGTGGAATCAGAATTGGTTTGGTTGGGATATTTCTGATGACGGAGAAGAAATTGTGATGGTTGATTCTAATAATAAGATTTATTTACATAAAAAAGGTAGGGTCGATGGTAAAATTATTTATGAGGGTGATCCAAAAGAGACAATAACGTGGGTTCGTTGGTCACCAGATAAAAAGTACATTGTTTTGCTAAAGGGCGAGAAGGATGTTTGGCTTTTGAGACTTGAAGGAGATAATGTAGTGGAAAATAAAAGATTGGGTGAAAATATTGTTTTTGGACGTGATGGTGGATTTGATCCAGAAACAGTAGTGCTTTGGTCGCCGGATAGTAAGAAGGTAATCGTGCAGGATTCGGGCAGTGTGTTTGATGTGGATCAGGGGCTTTTGGCCCAAGAGTTACTCCCCTATTTTTCAGTAAAATTTGATATGACGCCGGTGGCGTTTGATTATGAATGGTCGCCGGATAGTAGATTGATTGGTTATCGGCAGGATAATAATTTGTACGCGGTTAAGCCAGATGGATCAGATAAAAAAACTTTAGCAGAGGGAAAAATAAATTGTTTTGATTGGGATAGTGATTCTGGCCGAGTCTTTTATGCAGATGACAAGGGTTTATCAGTGGTGAATAGCGATGGGAGTGATAGCAAGAGATTGATTGAGAAAGATGGGGAATATACTTATATTAAAGTAAGTAATGATGGTGAGAAACTAGTCTATATTAAGGATGGGGATGTGTATTTGGTGAAATTGAAAGACAAAGATTAAAAAGGACAGGAGCGAAAAAAGATAAAAGTTGTAATTAAAAATTAAAAAAACCGTCAAATAATTTTGGCGGTTTTAAGTTTAATTTTATTATGTTTTGTTTTTTTTATTGTGAATTGGTTGAATATAGGATTTATTTTTTCTTGTGTTTTTTTCTGTGTCGGTTGTAAGGTGCATTAAAAAATTTTTTTAAACATTTTCTGAATTTAGTTTTGTTAAATTTGTAGAAGCAGAGTGATCCAATTTCGTAGCCGAAATCAATGCTTTTAGTTTCTCTATCTAGAAAAGTTGTTGGGAAGTCTTTATAATTGAAAGTTGCGAGCATAATTTGTTTGTTTGATAGATTTTTAAGGATTAAGGTTAGATAAAGATCAACCAGGGAAGGAAGTTTTTTTTTGCATGCTTTTTTATTTGAATAAATATTGGAGATCAATGTCATATGTATTGCGTCTAGAATATCAATGCCAGATATATAATTATCAAATAATTCTTCTAAGTATTTTAATTTTGTTTTATATTCTTCAAGACTTTCAGATCCTCTTAAATATTCAAAAAATGTTAAATCTGTACCTAATAAGTTAACTTTATTTTTCTTTATACTGTCGTAAAATTCTTTTGCCCATGGTTTTGGTTTTTTTATATAAAAATAAGCATTAACAAGATGCTCAATGACATTAGTATCTAGTATTAAATAGTAATTTTTATCATTCGGAATGATTTTTTTTTTCATATTCTGTTTTTGCTATCTTGTGACTTAATTTGGCAATTTTTGCAAAATCAAAATCTTGGCTCGTTTTAGGTTTTTTTAAATCTTGTGGTTTTATTGGTTTAATTTTACCAAATTGTTTTAGGAGTTGTTTATTCATGAGTCTAAGTGATTTATTGTATCTCTATTGTATATAATATATGAAATTTATTTTTTTGACAAATTTTATATTTTTGGTAAAATAAATATATAAGTTTAAAGGCATTTGAGTTTGGTTATCGCCAGACGATGTTGATGGAAGAAAGCTTTTTAAGTGAGTAGACCCATCCGGGTAAGCCCGTTATAGCCGTAATGAGCAGAAGTCAGACATTGGAGATTGGTAGTCGGATTGTTGATTACTGATAACTGATTGCTGATAACTAAATTGAGGTGGTACCGCGTTGATGAACGCCCTCTAGTTGGGTGTTTTTATTTTTAAAATAACTTAATTTTATGCCATTTAAAAAAGTAAATCCAAAACAAGATTTTATTAAGCTGGAACATGATATTCTAGATTTTTGGCGGAAGAATAAAGTTTTTAATAAATTGCAGACTAAAAATCATGGCAAGAAGCGATGGTCTTTTATTGATGGGCCGATTACAGCCAATAATCCAATGGGTGTTCATCATGCTTGGGGGAGAACTTTGAAAGATGTTTTTCAGCGTTATAAGGCAATGCAAGGGTTTGATCAGAGGTATCAAAATGGTTTTGATTGCCAGGGACTCTGGGTGGAGGTTGAGGTAGAAAAGGATCTTGGATTTAATTCTAAAAAGGAAATTGAGAAATTTGGTTTGGATAATTTTTCGCGGGCTTGTCGGGAAAGAGTGGATAAATATTCAGCAGTGCAGACTGAACAGTCAAAAAGATTAGGTCAGTGGATGGATTGGTCAAATTCTTATTATACATTTAGTGATCATAATATTGAATCGATTTGGTCTTTTTTAGAGAAATGCAAACAGAAGGGATGGCTGTATAAGGGTTATTCTGTAATGCCGTGGTGTACGAGATGTGGAACATCTTTGTCGCAACATGAATTGTCTGACGAAGGATGGAAAGAGGTTGAACACGAGGCTGTTTATATTAAGTTAAAAGTTAAAGACGTAGATGAATATTTTTTAGTGTGGACGACTACTCCTTGGACTTTGCCGGCTAATGTGGCCTTGGCAGTTAATCCCAAATTGACTTATGTTAAAGCGTTTAAGGATGGTGAAGTTTATATTTTAGCTAAAGACCTGGTTGATAAAGTTTTAGAGGGAGTTGAAATTCAAGAGGAAATTTTAGGTAAGAATTTAGTTGGTTTAGAATATGAAGGAGCTTTTGATGAATTGCCAATTGTTAATGTTAATCATAAAGTAATTGAATGGAATGAAGTTGGCGAAGATGAAGGTACTGGCATTGTTCATATTGCTCCGGGGTGTGGTGAAGAAGATTATCAATTGTCTAAAATCAATGATTTAAAAATAATTGCTCCGTTAGATGAGCGTGGAAATTATTTGCCAGGGTTTGATTGGTTGACAGGAAAAAATGTGCATGGGATTAAGAACAAGGTAATTTCTTCTTTGAAAGAGAAAGGTAATTTTTTTAAGGCAGAAATGTATCGTCATCGTTATCCATTTTGCTGGCGATGTAAGAAAGAATTGGTTTTTCGAGCAGTGAGCGAATGGTTTATTAAAGTAGCGGAGGTTCGGGGGCCGATGAAAGAGGCCGCCAAGACAGTGAAATGGATGCCCGAATCAATTGGTAAGAGGATGCAGGACTGGTTAAACAATATGGGTGATTGGGTTATATCTCGAAAACGATATTGGGGATTGCCTTTGCCTTTTTATGAATGTGAATGTGGTGAAATGACAGCGGTTGAGTCGCGTAAAGAATTGTTGGAATTGTCTAATCAAGAATTTACCAATGTTATTTTATCTAGGCATGGAGAAAGCGAGATGAATGTTGAAGATAAAATTGATAGTGAAATGTTGGGATCTGATTTAACTTGGAAGGGTGAGGAGCAGGCGAGGTTGTTGGGTAATCAGATGAAAAAGAGAGGGATTGATGTTATTTATACTTCTCCATTTTTGCGATGTAAAAAAACAGCGGAAATCGTTGGAAAGATCTGTGGCATTGACGTAATTGAAGATGAGCGGATTAGAGAACAGGATTTTGGTGATTGGAATGGCAGGATAGTAGATGATATTAGAAAAGAGTTAGTTGAATTTTTTGATAGCTTGAAAAATAAAAAAGAAACTAGAGCTGGTGGGAGCGGTGAAGCTTTAAAGGATATTTTAGTAAGGTGTGATAAATTTTATCAAGATATTTTAAGTAAAAATAAAGACAAGACCATTTTAATTATTGGTCATGATGGAATTTTGGCTGGTTTAGAAAAAGTAATTGAGGAGAAAAAGAAATTTAGGAATGTCATGAAGGTTCCGGCGCAGAACGCGGTTGCTCACGAGTATAATATTTTAGATGATGGCAGAGTTATTTCAGAGTTGCATCGGCCGTGGATTGATGAGATTAAAATTGTTTGTCCGAAGTGCAATAAAGAAGTTGAGCGGATTAAAGATGTTGGGGATTGCTGGTTGGATGCTGGAATTGTGCCATTTTCAACTTTGCATTATTTTAGCGATAAAGAATATTGGGCAAAATGGTTCCCAGCAGAATTTATTTGTGAAAATAGATCACAAACTAGGCTATGGTTTTATTCATTATTATTTATGGCGGTGACGATTGAAGATGAAACATCGTATAAGCAAGTTTTGTCTTATGAAGAAGTGCGGGATGAAAAGAATGTGCCAATGCATAAATCAACTGGTAATGCTATTTGGTTTGATGAGGCAGCTGATAAGATAGGAGTGGATGCAATGAGATGGATGTATTGTATTCAAAATCCAGCTAATAATTTGAGATTTGGATATAAAAATGCGGAGGCGATTAAGCGAAAGTTAATTTTGCTGTGGAATGTTTATTCATTTTTTATGCTTTATGCCAGTATTGATCAGCCAACAATTAATAGTTCTCAATCAATAGTTAATAATAAACTTGATAAATGGATTTTGTCGGCTTTGAATTCTTTGATTGCTGATGTGAATAGAGAGATGGATAAGTTTGATACTTCGCGGGTAATGGAAAAATGCGAGAAATTTTTGGATGATTTGGCTAATTGGTATGTGAGGCGATCTAGGAGAAGATTTTGGAAAAGTGAGAATGATGAGGATAAGGATCAGGCATATCAGACTTTGTATACTGTACTGGTGGAATTTGTTAAGTTGTTATCCCCTATTTTGCCGTTTGCAACTGAAGAAATTTATGGAAATTTAGTAAATAGTGAACAGAAAGCAGTAAAGACCGTGCATTTGTGTGATTATCCAAAGGCGAATGTTGATTTGGTTGATGAGGATTTGAATAAGGAAATGGATTTGGTAAGAGCGATTGCTAATTTAGGATTGGCGGCAAGAGCAAAAGCAGGGATTAAAGTTAGGCAGCCATTAGCGAAGTTGAAAGTTGAGAGTTCAAAGCTGAAAGCTGGTGATGATTTGTTGGAGATTTTGAAAGATGAAGTTAATGTGAAAGAAATTGAGTTTGTGGATAAAATTGATCAAGAAAGGGAATGGCAAATGGAAGGCGAGGGGGATGTAGTTGTTGCTTTGCAGGTTGAATTGACAGAGGAGTTAGAATCAGAAGGGATGGTGCGGGAGATAGTTAGGCGTATTCAATCAATGAGAAAAAAGGCTGACTATGAAATTGCGGACAGGATCAAAGTTTATTATGAAACTGGTGAAAAATTAAAAAAAGTTTTTGATAAATTTGATGATTATATAAAGAAGGAGACTTTAGCTGAAGAATTGAATGAAGGGAAGGTTGATAATGTTGATTTGGAAAAGGAAGTGGATGTGAATGGAGTGAGCGTTTGGTTGGGAGTGAAAAAATAGATTCTACTCAACTTTAGTTGAGGTTTTAAAAACTTTAGTTTTTGAGTTCGGACAAGAACTGAAGTTCTTTGTACCCCAACTAAAGTTGGGTAGGATGTTTGACCAGATTTAATTCTGGTTTTTTTATGTTATAATGTTTTTACTATGCCGACATACAAAACAAAGGGAATAATAATTAAACGGACAAATCTGGGCGAAGCAGATAAGATTTTGACTATTTTTACTCCGAATTTGGGGAAGGTTTCTGCAGTCGCTCGGGGAGTGAGGAAAACAACTTCGAAATTGGGAGGACATTTGGAGCTTTTTTGTAGTATTGATTTGATTTTGGCTAAGGGAAGGAATATGGACGTAGTAACTTCAGTGCAGAAAAATTATCATTTTAAAAATTTATGTTTTAATTTAAAAAGGACTTCGTACGCTTATTATGTTTGTGAATTGGTAGATAAATTTACTTCAGATAATTTTAGAGATACCCGGTTGTTTAATTTATTATTTAGTGTTTTGGACAATATTAATAAAGAAATTTCTATGGACGGAAAGATGGATTTAATTTCAAATGGATTTAAAATAAAACTGTTAAGAATTTTGGGCTATGCGCCGAATATTGAGAGATGTTCAAAATGCAATAATAAAAGTGACAATAATTATTTTAGCAATTCATTGGGTGGTGTTTTGTGTAAAGATTGTTTAGAGCATGACAGACAGAGCATTAGAATGTCTTATGTGAGTTTAAAGGTATTGAATTTTTTGGGAAAGAGTAGTTTTGAAAAAATAAGGCGATTGGATATTGACAGAAAGTTAGTAAAAGAAATTGAGAATATTTTAGATTTATTTATGAGATATATTTTGGATAGAGAGTTTAAATCAAAAAGATTAATATACGATGTAGCAAGATTAGGAATTATTTCGAAATAAAGTCTATGAGATTATCTAAGTTTTTGACAATTATATTTTTTTTATTATGCCCTGTTTTTGTTTTGGCTGATTTTCCCGAAAGAAGTGACAAATTGATCAATGATTATGCAAAAGTTTTGGGGGATGTTGAAGGAACCGAAAAGAGATTACATGAATTTGAGAAAGAAGCTTCTTGTCGGATGATAGTGGTAACTATGTCAGTAAGTGGTGATTTAATGGAATATGCTAATGATTTATTTGCGCAGTGGGATGTCGGAGGCAAAGAAGATAGGGGAATTTTGTTTTTGATTGATCCTGAAAAAAACGAAGGTGTTTTAAGATTGAGCTATGGCTTGAAAAGTGAAATTGATCAGAGTCTTATTGATGAGATAAAGGATCAGGGAATTGATCCAGCTATTATCGAAGGTAATTATACAGGGGCGATAAGCATGGCAGCAAAAAATCTTGAAAAAATATTAAAAGGAGATTATAATGGCTTGCAAGGCAAGAAAAGTAATAACTGGGTATTTGGGTTGATATTTTTGTTCGTGGCGACATTTGTTGTTTTATCTTCGGCTTATGGGCGGAGAGATAAGCGGAGAGTTATTTATAAGAAGGATTCTTAGTTTGGCTTATTTAAGCCAGAATAAAATAGCTTATTTAAGTTAAAAGAAGGTGTTTAACGGCTATTATCGACGAAAGTAGCCGTTAAAAGTGCATAGTAGTTATTTAAAAAAGTTATGTTTAAATTATTACATAAAAAAGGTAAGTCGCGAGCTGGCGAATTAAAAACTTCTCATGGAGTGATAAAGACTCCATTTTTTATGCCGATTGCTACTCGGGGATTTGTCAAAGGATTAACTCCGGACGAATTGGATGAAGTTGGAGCACAGATTATTTTGAGCAATACTTATCATTTGATGTTGCGGCCTGGTGAGAAATTGATTAAAGAAGTGGGGGGATTACATAAATTTATGAATTGGGATAAGCCAATTCTAACAGATTCTGGTGGTTTCCAAGTTTTTAGTCTGGCAAAATTTAGGAAGATTTCAGATAAAGGAGTTAAATTTAAATCGGGTATTGATGGCAAGGAATATTTATTAACTCCTGAAAAAGCGATTAAGATCCAACAGGATTTGGGATCAGATATAATGATGGTGTTAGATGAATGTGTGGCAAATCCGTGTAGTCGGATTAAGGCAAGGGAGGCAGTAGAAAGAACGGCGAAATGGGCACAACAGTGCAAAGTTCAAAGTTCAAAATTAAAACTTAAACGATCTTTATTGTTTGGGATTGCACAGGGATCTTTGTATAGGGATTTGAGAAAAAAAAGCGTAGAAGATTTAATTAAAATAGGTTTTGATGGATATGCGATTGGAGGGTTGGCAGTGGGAGAGTCTAAGAAGAAATTATATGAGATGGTAGAGTTTTGTGCCGATCTTTTGCCGGAAGATAAGCCGAGATATTTGATGGGCGTTGGTTATCCGGAAGATATTGTTAAGGCAGTTTCTTTTGGAATTGATATGTTTGATTGTGTTATTCCAACTAGAAATGCGAGGCATGGAACATTATTTGTGGATTTAGGAGAAATTGATTTGAAAAAGGGAGAGGTGAAATACAAGGTAATACATATTAAAAATAGTAAATTTAAGAAAGATTTTTCTAAAATAGATAAGAATTGTGATTGTTATTTGTGTAAAAATTTTAGTTGCGCTTATTTGCGGCATTTATTTATGTCAGATAGTTTTTTGGGAAAAAGGTTAGCTACTTTACATAATTTAAAATTTTATATAAGATTAATGGAAACGTTAAGGTAAGCACTTTAGAGCAGGAGGGGAAAAATGAAGATTGTTGTTGTTGTTTTTGTGATATTAATTGGGTTGGTTTTGTTGGTTGGTTTAATAGGGAAGATGTATGAATCAGGAGAAGAAGAAGTTGAAAAGGAAGAGATTGATTGTGATTATTGTGATAACGAGCGTTTTGTTGTTTTAGGGAGCAGGGGGGATAAACTTCCTTGTCCAAAATGCGTTAATCAGGATCGTCATTTTGAAATGAGGAGGAGGTAATATGTTAGGAGCGTTTTGCGTGGTATTGATTAATTTGTCGATTTTGTATTTTATATTGCGTGGTTGTCCGAGATTTGTTGAGAAAGAATTAGAATTTCGTTGTTTAAAAGGGGGAAGGAAATATATTGATTCGAGGCCATATTGATGGTCTTTTTTTTTTGTGATAGAATAAAGATGAAATTTTAAAATTAGAGCTTTAAAATTGTTTTTGAATTTGAAATTAAAAACTTAAAATTATGGACATGATGGATAAAATTGTTTCATTAGCTAAAAGACGGGGGTTTATTTTTTCGTCGTCAGAAATTTATGGTGGTTTTGCTAATACCTATACTTATGGTCCTTATGGCGTGGAGTTAAAAAATAATATTAAAAAACTTTGGTGGAAAATGTTTGTGCATGAACGGGAAGATATTGTTGGAATAGATGGTCCGATTATTTTGCATCCTAAGGTTTGGGAGGTCTCTGGTCATGTAGAGGGCTTTAACGATGCGATGGTTGATTGCAGGTCTTGTAAGAATCGTTTTCGAGCTGATCATTTAGTTGAAAAAGAAACTGGCGATGATTTGGAGGGAAAAATAGATGAGATGAATGAGGTCTTTAAAGAAAAAAAGATTAAATGTCCAAACTGTGGTAGCTTGGATTGGACCGAGGTGCGTGATTTCAATATGATGTTCAAAACGAAAATGAATGGGGTAAAAGAAGACAATGTTTATTTAAGGCCAGAGACTGCTGGAGCAATTTTTGTAGAATTTAAGAATATTATGGATTCTACTAGAATGAAGATTCCTTTTGGTATTGCTCAGATTGGTAAGTCTTTTCGAAATGAAATTGTAGCTGGTAATTTTATTTTTCGCTTAAGAGAATTTGAAATTATGGAGTTTGAATATTTTATTGATCCTGAGTCAGACTGGGAAGCAATTTTTGAGAAGTGGTTGGAGGTGCAAGAAGAATTTGCTCAAAGGTTGGGAGCCAGTAAAGAGAACTTGCGTCGATTAGAGCATCCTAAAGAAAAGTTGGCTCATTATTCTAGAAGAACCGTTGATGTTGAATTTAACTATCCGTTTGGATTCAAGGAAGTATTTGGCTTGGCTTATCGTACGGACTATGATTTAAAAAGGCATGTGCAGGCTTCGGGTGCAAAGTTTGAATATTTTGATCAACGGAAAAATAAACGTTATATTCCTCATGTTATTGAACCGACCTTTGGATTGGATCGTTGTATCTTGGCCGCTCTGATTTCAGCGTATAATGAAGAGGAAATTAAGGGAGAGAAAAGAGTAATTTTGAAATTTAGTAATGATCTGGCGCCAATTAAGGTGGCCATTTTTCCTTTGTTAAGAAACAAATCGGAATTAGTGAGTAAGGCAAGAGAAATATTTGATAATTTGAAAAGTCATTTTGTTTGTGAGTTTGATGATAACGGTAATATTGGAAAACGTTATAGAAGACAAGATGAAATTGGAACCCCCTATTGTTTGACAGTTGATTTTGATGGCCTGGAGGACAAGAAGGTGACGGTCAGAGATCGGGATAGTATGAAACAGGAAAGAGTGGAAATTGATAAACTATTAGATTATTTTGATAAAAAATTAAATTTATAAAAATATGACAGGAGATGTTGAGGGTTATGTACCCGAAGAAGAAGAAAGAACTTATACGCGGCCTGATGTTGATGATGGCGAGAAAAGGCCAGAGGAAAGAAGAGAGCGAAAAGTATATGAAGAGTTGGTTAATAGGCGGTTTGGGCCGGCAGTAGATATTGAAGGTTTGTCCGAGGATGCTAAGCAGGAAATATTGGTTGGGTTAAAAGAACATGCTAAGGATTTAGCCAAAGAACAAGTGCGAGCGGAGATAGATGATTTAACTGGTCTTTGGAGAGAGAAAGGTTTAGAAAAATTTTATGATATTGAATTGGAGCAGATGGATAGTTATGAGCCAGACGAGGTGATGCTTTTGGCAGCAATAGATTTAGATCATTTTAAGAGGATTAATGATACACTGGGACATAAGGGAGCTGATAAAATTTTAGAACAGTTTGGGCAAGACTTTAGGGATGTTTTTAGGAATACAGACATCGGTGGTCGTCCGGGAGGAGATGAGTTTGTATTTTTATTTCCGAGAGTTAAAGAAGGTGATGTGGATAAGGTGATGATCAAATTAGAGGAAATGGTTCGGAGTATTGGCATTAGTGATGAACTGGGGAATTTAACTGCTAGCACAGGGGTTAAGGTGATTAAGCCAGGTGATAAATTATATTATGAGGACGCGAGGAAAGAAGCTGATTTTGCTGCTTATGCGGCGAAGCGCGCTGGAAGAAATAGGTGGTTTCGGAGTGATAGTGAAGAGACGAGGGAGACGGAAAGGGGCGAAGATTGGTTTTTTGTAATGTTAAAAGAAGAAAGCAAAAGAAGAATGGAGGGGTTGTCAAGATTTCCTGAATTAATAAAGCAATTTGAAGATACTTTGAAGAGTCAAGCTAAAATTTTATTTGAAGCTTATAAAAAAGAAAATGTATAAAAAAATTAATTTAAAATCAGGTTTGCGTTTTATTGATGTGTTGTTGTTTTCGTTATACTATTAAGGCAGGGTAATAATAGGTTAATATTCTTAATAAATTAGTAATTAGTTTTATGCCAAGTATGGAAGCAGGAGGAACGCCTTCTGAAGCAAGGGAATCAATTAAAGAAGAAGAAATTAAAAAGTATAGCCGCGCTATAAAGGTTTTAGATCTGGAAGATCAATTGAGTTCTTTTTTGATTGGTAGCGAGGATAAGGAAGAATTGTTGGATTCAGAAGTAGTTGGTTCCGAAGTTATCCAAAATCTTTTTGATCGTTTGGAGGATCTAGGCGGAAAGATTGCTGATAATCTTACTTTTGTTAGTGAAGAAGACGAGCAGGCCAAGAGCGACTTGACTCATTTGTTGATTGAAAAAAGAAGAATGGATCAAGAGGGTAGGCGAGCAGTTCAGGCTAGCCCAGGTTATTTTTCTCTTGAAGATATGCGTCCACAGGCTTTGATTAGAAGTTGGAAAGAAGAGTTAGAATTCCATGAAAAGAAACTCGGGGATTTGCGGCGAGAAAGATCAAAATTGCCTATGTTTGGCAAGAAAGAGCAGAAAAGAGAGTTGGATCTAGCGATTAAGGCAAAAAAAGCAGCTGTTGCTTCCTTGCGGGCTAATGTTCGTGGGTCATCAGGCAAGGGCTCTGAAGATTCAGAGCGCGTAGAAAGGAGACAGGTTTTGGCTGATAGAATAGGTGGTCGGGATATTGATCCATTAAAATCTTTGAAAGAACAAGCAGACGTTTGCGGCAGGCATCTAGACATCGCTTTAACAGCGCAAGATGTGATTAAAAAAAGACAGCAAAGGTCTGGTCCAAGTACGCCTAGGCAAGCAGTTGCTGCTGAACAATGTTTGGCGGATTTAAAAGTCTCTTTGCAACAGGATCCAAGTAGCAGAGCAAGAGCAAAAGAAAAAAAAGAAAAACTGGATCAATCTTATCAACAGCTTCTTGAGGCTTTGAATATTGAAGAGCGGGTGATTGATTTGAACCAAAAGCTAGAGCAAGTCTTGCTCGATTTAAAGGAGCAATTAGTAGATAGGACAACAAAAGTAAATGGTATTATTGGTTTGGCCGAGACTTCAGGGACAGGTCAAGTAAATCCAGAAATGCAGGAATTAAGCATTGCGTTAAAAGATCAGTTTCAAAAAGTAAAATTAGAGTATGATTAAATTAAAGATAGGTTTGGAAATATTATTAGTGATTTAGACAAATTGCGTCAAAGTTTAGTTGATTTAGATACTTTACGAGAGATTCAATCCGAGCAGGCGGTAGTTGACGAGCAAGCGCAAGCTGAAAGAATTGAAGGTTTAGTTTATCATCTTAGCCAAGCTGATCTTAAAGAGACTTTTTTAAGAGATTTTGATCAGGCTATGAAAGAGTTGGATGAGCAGGTAAAAGATTTAGAGGAACGATTGATTGTCAGGGTAAGACCTGATAGGGAGTTGCCGGCGCATGAAGAGCCCGAAGGAACTGAAGAACTAGAACAAGCAGATCTAGAGTTTCAGAATAAGGCGCTTGATTATTGGGAAAGAATTTATGATATGGGAGCGAAAAAAGAATGGATGGGAGAGGGATTGGCTGGTATAGATACTGATCGAGCTTGGGATTTTAGAGAAAGACTTATTGATTTGGGCTTTAAAGGAACTGTGGTTTTGGGCTTAGCAGGTCTTGATTCTGATCGAGCTTGGGAAATGCGGGAGAAACTTTTGAGACAAGGAGTTGATAAGGATATGGTAGTTGCAGGTTTAGCAGGTCTTGATTCTGATCGAGCCTGGGAGATGCGAGAAAAGCTGCTAGAGCAAGGAGCTGGTAAGGGTTGGGTAGCTAGAGGTTTAGCAGGTCTTGATTCTGATCGAGCTTGGGAAATGCGGGAAAGGCTTTTAGGACAAGGCGCAGACAAGGGGCGGGTAGCTACAGGTTTAGCAGGTCTTGATTCTGAGCGAGCTTGGGAAATGCGAGAAAGTCTTTTACGCGGGGAGACAAACGCAGAGGCCCTGGGTAGAATGGCAGGGATTTATGGAGACGTGTCGATGGCTGGAGTGCGTAAAGCAAGGGCTGATGCGGCACGGAGAGAGGGGTCTTGATTTCTTAAAGTATATAGTGTTGTTGTTTAAAAAGTTTTTATTATTGTAATGTCTATTTATGTATAAAAAAATTAATTTAAAATCAGGTCTGCGTTTTATTCATGTTCCTGTCAAGGATACAAAGACAGTAACTTTTTTAGTATTGTTTGGCGCGGGTTCTAAATATGAAACTGTAAAGATTGCTGGTTTGTCGCATTTTTTGGAACATATGTTTTTCAAGGGAACAAAAAAGAGACCAAATTCTTTAGCTATTTCAGAATATTTAGATGAGGTGGGTGGTGAGTACAATGCTTTTACTTCTAAGGAATATACTG
>JAUWOX010000049.1 GCA_030611905.1 bacterium | reverse complement strand
TTTTATTTAAAATAAAAAAAGTCCGATTTGGACTTTTTGATTAGGGAGCTAGATTTTGTGTTAAAAGATGTTTTATCCAGGAGGTAATGATGGAGATGGCAATTTTGTTGAAACCGCCTTTAGGAATAATGATATCGGCATGGCGTTTAGTGGGTTCAAAAAAAAGAATGCAGGCTTCTCCGACTTGGGGCCATTGCTGGCGGACAGATTCATTGGTTCGGCCGTGGCCTCCCTTTTCAACAGGACTAGTATCTCTTTTCTGGCGTCGGACAAAACATATATCTAAGCCAGCTTCAACAAAGAATTTGTAATCAGCTAGTTCTCTTAATTTTTCGTGCCAAAGAGCCATAAGTCCGTCAATAATAATATATGGCTTGGGATGGGCAGTTCTTGCTTTGTCTGGTACGCGTGTATGAGTATCAAAATCATAATATGGGATTTGCACTTCTTTGCCTTCTTTGAGGCACATGATGGCGTGTACTAATTCAAACCATTCTATGGCATCAGGGTGATCATAATTTACTCTATGGCGTTCCTCTACAGGGATATTGCTGCGATCTTTATAGAATCTGTCTATATCAATGATTTCACAATTTTCTGGTCCGACTGATTCAGCTATTCTTTTGACGACTTCGCTTTTTCCGGAGCCGCTGGCACCAGCAACAATAATTATTGTGGGCTGCATTTTTCCTCCTTTTTGGTAGTGTAAAAGAGCTGTTTAAATAATTTTAATGTTAAAAAATGTTTTTGTCAATTCGCTTTGCTTGTTGGCAGATAGAGCTTATTTAGGCTTAAAGTATTGTTTAAACGGCTACTATCGTCGATAGTAGCCGTTTAGAATTGATCTTTGTGTTGTTTTGTGTAATATTAAGGTGTTATGAAAAAGCGTTTAAAATTAGGTTTAATTGTTGTTATAGGTGTATTGCTTGTTTTGGCAGGGTTGTTTTTGATTGTAAAAGGAACAAGGGAGTCGCGTGAGTCGTTCGAGATGCTGGAAGTGAATGAACAAATTATTGAAGAACAAAATGATACGGAAGAAAAAGTTACAAAAAAGCAAAAGAAGAAAAAAGTTCAAGAACTGGAAGTTAAAACTGTTATTCCAGAAAGCATAAATTTAGATGTGCCGTTTACTTGTCAGGCGCCGCATCAGAATTGGGATATGCCTTGGCAGGAAGCTTGTGAAGAGGCGGCTTTGATGATGATTGACCATTATATTAAAAAAGATTATGGAAATGTTGAAATGCCTAAAGATCAAGCCAATACGGAAATTGTGGAAATGGTGGATTGGCAGGAAAAGAATTGGGGTGGGCATTATGATTTGACAGCAGAAGAGATTGCTGAATTAGTTAGAGATTATTATGGATATGAAAATGTTGAAGTTAAATATGATATAACTGTTGATGATATAAAGGAGGAGGTTGGGCAAGGAAATCCTGTTTTACTGCCGTCAGCAGGAAGGATGCTGGCAAATCCGCATTTTACTGCGCCGGGTCCGGTTTATCATGCTTTGGTGGTGGTTGGGTATGATGAGAATGGGTTTATAACTAATGATCCAGGTGTTTGGCAGGGATATAAATTTCGATATAGTTTTGATAATTTATATAATTCAATTCATGATTTTGTTGAAGGAACGAGCAAAGCAAATCCAGATCCGCTTTTGCAAGGTAGACAAGTGATGGTTGTTATAAATGAATGAAGAGTTGACTTTTTTATTAGGTAATGATATATTTTAATAAGTTCTTTTTTATCCCCAGAGAAGGGGGCAAGAGGAGGGAGTAATGGCAAAGTATCGATTTTCAGTTATTCTATTGCCATCTGTAATGTACTTAATTGAAAAAAGAATTGAGCATTTAGTTAATGTTTTAAGGTCATCAGTACCTATTGATAAAGTGTTGGACTATTGTCGTCGTTTGGCAGCCCTGAACGTTTTGCGAAGTCATTTAAAGGTGGTGTCGGGTGATGCGGCGGAATATCACGGATGGGTTTTTATTAGTTCTTTGGACGATACTCCGCTTAGAGATGTGATAAGGGATCATTTGAGAGAAATCATTGGCGAGATTTCGCAGGCTTGTATGAAGTTAGATGATGATATTGGTGAACAGTTGCAGAAAGAACAGGCGTTATAGAAAACTAATTAATGAGAGCAGAGAGCGGAGGAGGGAGATATGAGCGACGAAGCGAGAGGAAACAATGAGAAATTTTTTGTTCCTGTGGTTTTACTGGATTCTTTATTAGAGATGGCTAGACGAGAGCATGGAGAGAGAAGCCATATATTTAGCGAAGTAATAGGGTGGGCCCAGGAGGCTGTACTAAAAAGGAGTGAGGGAAAGAAATGTGACGTCGTGGAAGTTACTTTCGAAAATCCAGAATTGAAGGAACAGCTTGGTCGACTTGTTTCTAAGCTAGAAGATCAGTTTGGAGAATTGCGTTTGGTTCTTTTGCCAGATCATTGATAGTCCGATAAGGGCTATTTTTTTTATTGATTTTTTATAAGTGATGTACTATGATTAACTAATAAATTTTTATTTCTATTTTTTAATTTTTTAGATATGTGTGGCATAGTTGGCTATATTGGAGGAAAAAAAGCAAGTTCAATTTTAGTTGATGGTTTGAAGCGTTTGGAATATCGTGGCTATGATTCATGGGGCATTGCAGCAATGGGCAATAAGAAATTGAGTTATGCCAAGAAGGTTGGCAGGATAAGTCAGAGTGGTGATTTGGCAAAAATTGGAGGCAATATTGGAATTGGGCATACTCGTTGGGCAACGCATGGAGGAGTTTCTAATAAGAATGCGCATCCTCATTTTGATTGTTCTAAAAAGTTTGTTGTTGTGCATAATGGTATTATTGAAAATTTTGCTGGATTAAAAAAACAATTAATTAGTGAGGGACATAAATTTGAATCAGATACTGATACTGAAGTTTTAGCACATTTAGTTGAGAAATATTATGATGGTGATTTGAAAGAAGCGGTCCGAAGAGCTCTATTGGAAGTAGATGGGACCTATGGAATTGCAGTAATGTCAACAATGGAGCCGGATAAAATTGTCGCGGCTAAACATGGCAGTCCTTTGATTATAGGGATTGGCGACGATGAGAATTTTGTAGCATCTGATGCAACTGCTTTAATGCCGTATACCAAAAAGGTGATTTATCCGGAAGATAATGAATTAGTTGAGATAACCAAAGATGGTTTTTGTACGGTAACAATTGATGATAAAAAAGTTGATCGTAAGGTTCAGGAAATTGATTGGGAGCAGGGTTTGGCGGAGAAAAATGATTATCCTCATTTTATGTTGAAAGAGATTTTTGAACAGCCGCAGGTTGTTAGAAATGCATTAGCTGGTCGAGTGATTCCGACAGAGGGATTGGCGCATTTGGGTGGATTAAATATGTCTCCAGAAGAATTATTAAAAGTTAAAAGAATAGTATTTGTTGCTTGTGGGACGGCTTATTATGCGGGAATGGTTGGTAAATATATGATTGAGGAATGTGCTTCAATCCCCTGCGAAGTAGAATTTGCTTCGGAACTTCGTTATAAAAGAATTCTTTTTGATAAAGATAGTTTGGTTCTTGTTGTTTCGCAATCGGGTGAGACAGCCGATACAATTGCAGCTATGAAAGAGATTCAGAGAAAGGGTATCAAAGTTTTGGGGATTTCTAATGTGGTTGGATCAACGATTGCGCGAGAGACAGATGGGGGGGTGTTTATTCATGCGGGTCCGGAAATTGGTGTAGCTTCAACAAAAGCATTTGTAGGGCAGATTACAGCTTTGGCTATTTTGGCTCTGGAATTTGGTAGGTTAAAGAATCTTTCATTTATGGAGGGAAAACGAATAGCTGAAGAGTTAAAGAAGATTCCTGAAAAAATACAGAAGATTTTGGATCAGAGTGATAAAATAGAGGAGATAGCTGGAAAGTATTTAAATCATGATAATTTTTTATATTTAGGACGTCGTTTTAATTTTCCCATTGCTTTAGAGGGAGCTTTGAAACTAAAAGAGATTTCTTATGTTCATGCTGAAGCATATTCTGCTGGCGAGATGAAGCATGGGCCGATTGCTTTGATTGATGAGAATTTTCCTTCGATTTTTATTGTGCCAAAAGATAGCGTGTATGATAAAACGATTAGTAATATGGAAGAGATTCGAGCGCGTAAGGGAAAAATTTTGATGGTAACAACTGAAGGAAATTTAGATGTTGAAAAATATGTTGATGATGTGGTATATATACCGGAAACTTTAGAAATGTTGGAGCCTTTGTTGACAGTGATTCCAATGCAATTGCTGGCTTATTATATTGCGGCTATGAAGGGGAGAGATATTGATAAGCCGAGGAATTTGGCCAAGTCAGTGACTGTGGAGTAACTAATTATTGCTATGAAAAGAATAGTATATATTGGAGGTGGAACTGGATCTTTGGCCGTGTTGGGCGGGTTGAATAAACATAAAGATGTTTGTTTGTCTGGAATTTATCCGATAACTGATAATGGTGGATCAACCGGAAGATTACTAGAAGGCAATTCAAATTTATTGCCGATGGGTGACTTGAGGCAAATGATTTTAGCTGTGACGAGGAGTAAATTTTGGAAGAGTGTTTTGGATTATAGATTTGAGGGGAATGAGATTGATGGACATTCTTTGGGGAATTTATTATTGGCTGGTTTGCAGGATGGTCAGGGAATTGATAGAATTGCTAACGATTTGAAAAAAGTTTTTGATTTCGAGGCTGATTTAATGCCGGTTGCTTTAAAAAGATCTGATTTATGTGTTAAACTAGAAAATGGACAGATTATCAAATCGGAAACAAAGATTGATGAGGTAATTGGTCATGATGGAAATTTGAAAATTATTAGAACTTGGGTTAGTCCTAATGTTAAGATAAATTCTGGGACGGAGAGGATGATCAAGGAAGCCAATTTAATTGTGATGGGACCGGGAGATCTTTATACTTCAGTAGCAGCTTGCTTGGTTGTTCCTGGCGTAGCAAAAGCGATAAGAAATTCAAGAGCGAGGAAAGTTTATGTTTGTAATCTAATGACAAAATTTGGACAGACGAACAATTTTTGTGTTCAGGGACATGCAAAAGTTATTCAGGAAATTTTGGGTGGAAATATTCTGGATTACGTGGTATACAATAAACAAGGGCTAAGGAAGAAATCAATTTGTCAATCAGGCGAGAGGCTTGTTAGGTTTCTTTCTAATGAGATTATGGATGTTTCTCGAATGCAATTTATTGGAGCTAGTTTGATCGGATTAATTCATAGAAAAAATAAGGTTGATAGATTAAAAAGGAGTTCGGTTAGGCATGATCCTGGCAAATTGGCTAGGGTGTTACTAAAATTATTATGACAAAAAAAGATAAGTTAGTTATTTTAGATTTTGACCATACTTTATTTAATACAGAAGTGTTTAAAAGGCATTTAAAAAATGCTTATTTAAGTTATGGAATTAGTAGCGAAAGGTATGATCAAACTTATAATTATATTAGGAAGAAATTGAAAAGGCCCTATGATCCTGCTTTGCATTTAAGGTTGTTGGACGGAGAGATAGTTGATTTGAAGAGTTTGATGGGTGAAGTTAATTATTTAGTTGATAAGTCTAAGGATTATCTTTATGATGATGTGGTGACATTTTTGGAGGATGTTAAGGATGAATGCGATTTGAATTTGGTTTCTTTGGGTAAGAAAAGATTTCAAAAGCCCAAGGTTGATAATTGCAGAATGAATGGTTATTTTTCGAGGATTTTACTAACCGAAGGCCAGGGTGGGTTGAAAAAGGAGGTTTTTAAGGATATTATTTGTGAG
Source organism: bacterium (assembly GCA_030611905.1). Taxonomy (GTDB): domain Bacteria; phylum Patescibacteriota; class JABMPQ01; order JABMPQ01; family JAQVVF01; genus JAUWOX01. The sequence goes on along the minus strand of JAUWOX010000049.1, from coordinate 1,614 downwards.
AATAGAGATAAAAAAATTGCGATTATCGAGGATATGCCGGAGAATATTGATTATTTAAAGAGAGGCTTTCCAAGCATCACCGCAATAAAAATTGAAAGAGTAGGGGCTAAATATGCAGAAGAAAAAGCAGAATTGAATAATTTTACAATAAAAAGTTTGTATCAAGCTTCAAATATTATTAAATGTATATTATAATTAAAGTTAAGAATTAAAAACAACAATGAAAAACGTAGTTTCTATTATTCTAGCAGCAGGCAAGGGAAAGAGACTGAACAATGAGAGTGTCCCAAAAGTGATGTTAAAGATCGGTAAAAAGCCGATGATTGAGTATTGCGTTGAGACTATTGAGAATTTAGGGGTTGAGCGAATTATTGTAGTGGTGGGGTATAAGAAAAAGATGGTTATGGATTATTTAGGTGATCGGGTGGAGTATGTTAATCAGAAAAAACAGTTGGGAACTGGTCATGCTGCATTACAGGCTAGAAATGTTTTGAAGAATTTTGATGGATATGTTCTAATATCATATGGCGATATGCCTTTTGTAACCAAGAGGATGTTTTTAAGTTTATTAAATAGGTGTAAAAAGAAGAGATTGGCGGGTTGTATATTAACAGTTGATATAAAGAAAAATCCGCCGGAATGGGGGAGGATAGTAAGAGATGATCAAGGCGATGTTTTGAAGATTGTGGAAGACAAAGATGCAACCCCTGAAGAGAAAAAAATATCAGAGCTTAATACTGGAATTTATTGTTTTAAATCTAAAGATTTATTTAAGTGTTTAGAGAAGGTGAACAATAAAAATGTTCAAGGTGAATATTATTTACCTGATGTGATGGAAATAATGAGTAAGGCAGGGCTAAAGATTGATACTGTTACTACTCGAGATTTGAGAAATATTATTGGAGTAAATAGACCAAGTGAGTTAGTGCGGGCTAGGGCGGTAACTAGATAGTTCTTTAAAACACCGAAGGAGGGAGAAATGCGTGTAGGAATTATCCATAATTATCAGTTGTCTGGGTCGGGTAGTTGTGTATATGCTCGACAATTAGCTAGGTTTTTACGGGAAGCTGGACAAGAGGTTTTTTTGTTTTCTAGAGAACAAAAACCTGAGGATTTTGATTTTATTGATGAGGCTTGGCGAAATCCATCTGATAGGGAAATGCAATCCGTGTTTGATCGTGGGAGGCGTTCAGAGGGCTTGTGTGTATCGGTAACATATGAGAATGTTTTTTTATGCGCTGCTTATTTGAGATTTCTAGAGCCCTTGGCTTTGTTTTTTGAGAGAATGACTTTAGCTCAAATTTCTGTTTATGTTACACAGATGAAGGCTCGTATCCAAAGATGGGTTAGGCATTTTAAGATTGATGTTTTGATTGTTAACCATGCTATTTTTCTGCCTTATATTTGCAGTGAATTAGAAGTGCCTTATATAACAGTAATTCATGGCACTGCTTTGCAGGTAGTGGAAAGAAATTTACATTTTCTTGATTATTTGAAAGCTGGGTTGAGAAGATCGCAGGAAGTTGTGGTCTTGAATAGGAGCGTAAGGGCAAGAGTAGAATATCTATTATGTCCTGATATGCCGGACAATATTGTGGAAATTCCTGTGGGGGT
>JAUWOX010000073.1 GCA_030611905.1 bacterium | reverse complement strand
AGGCCGAAGCAACTAGATTAGGCATTTCCCGAGCATTAGTCAAGAAAAACGAAACCTACAAAGTCCCTCTAAAAAAAGCTGGTTTTCTAACCCGAGATCCAAGAAGAAAAGAAAGAAAAAAACCAGGCCTCAAAAAAGCCCGTCGAGCTCCACAATGGGCGAAGAGATAAATAATTTTGAAAATTTAATAAATAATGGAGGACGCACTAAAAGTGCAAAAGAAAATTTTAGATGATTTAGGACGGATTCTCGTTACAGCAGGACTCGCAATGATTCTTTTCAATCCAATTGCTAGCATTCTCGCCATTGGATTGGGATTATGTTGTTATCTTATAATAATAGAACCAGCTTAATAGGCTGGTTTTTTAATAAACGGCTACTTTCGTCGATAGTAGCCGTTGATTTAGCATTTATTTGCTCGATATCTAATATTCAATATCAGCTCACACGCTGTGGGAGCCAATAAAACTTACAACTTTAATCCTAAATCTGCTATCTAGAACAGCCCTTCTTCCTCCGAAATCCTCGCCTTAAATAAAACTTTATTCTTATTCAAGAACATAACCTCTTCTTCATTTTCATCCACCTCAAAATTTATTGCCTCAATATTGTTAAATATTGCGCCGTTCTTTGTGCTTCTCTCATCCAATTCAATGGCATTTAATATTCCATTAGTGCTGTACAAAACATGTTCTTCGTCAGGATGCCACAAAGCCTCATCAAGATTTACAGAACTTCGTGTTATTAAATTAGCATTATTAATTTCATATTCCGGATGTATTATAGGTAGATCGCTTTCTTTACTTACTAATTCATAGAACCAAATTTCAGAATCATTATAATACAATAATTTATCTCCAGCTTGGCTCCATTTAAAATCTTTTGTCCCTTCAAATATTTTTTGGGCTGAATAGTAATTTCCGTCTTCATTGCGTTTAACTAAATACAATATATCGTTGATGCTAAAAGCAATTTTATTATTATCTCCAGCCTTCATTGTATTTATTGCCTGATTATCAGGAATTTCCACCAGCCATTCTTCATTACCCCAATCATTTTCTTTAGTCCTTTTCAAAACATGTTTATTGTCTTCAAATTTATCCAGGAAAACATAATCAGGATTTGTTGTATAATTATAAACATTTGGCGAAACAACGGAAGGAGTTTCTTCTGTATTTACATCAAAGTTATACAAATTATTTCCATACAGCCAATGCAATTTTGAATCGTCGCTCTTAGACCACTGAATATTATTGAACTGATAACCAAAATGATTATTTAGATTAATTTGTTTTTCCGGCTTCACGACAACATAGTTTTTTATTCCCGAAGCAGTTCGCCAGGAGAATAAAACATTCTTGCCATTCTCCGAAATGTTTAGATCATCAAATTCAGCATTTTCATATTTCCAAAGATCTTCTTTGGCAGGAAATAACCTGTTAGTTTTATTACTATCCAAATCATATTCCCAAATCCCTTTTCTATTTTTGTCATTGCTAGTTAAAAATATTTTTTTTCTTTTTGATGAATATTTCAAATCATCAAACTTATTTTTAGCGACGAGCTTATCCAATTGTGGCATTTCATAAAAAAGACGAACATTACTAGCCCAATTAACTTTTCTGCTTTCGATTGCCAAAGTTTTTCTCCACGGAAAAAATCCTTCTTTTTCCAATCTAACTCGATAATCGTCCGGCAGTAAAGAAGATTTTTTATATGGTGTTTTATCATCTTTTAACTGGTCATCGATATAAACCAATGCGCTTCTCGGCTGTGATTCAATAATCAACATGCCCACCCTAGAAGCTTCGCGTTTTAAAACACTATAACGAAAGCCCATGGCATACAAAACCAGCAATGGCGCCACCACTACAAAAACTAAAATGCTAATTGAGAACAATAGTCGCCTGTAGATCTTTTTCATGTTTTTGAATTAAAAAACCGAAGTACTTAATGGACTTAAGCTAATTAAAAAATAACAATTAAATATCAATTTGTCAAAGCATTGACCAAAACAATTTTGTACGATAACCTTTAGTATAATCGGTCTCTAGTAAAAGAGGAGGCGGACGTGACCCCTACAGGAAGATTAATCCTTGGACTCCTGTGCTTGCTGGCACTATCTAGCACTTTCAATAAAATGACACTGGCCTGGATTTCTATGATTATATTCTGGCTCGTTGGTATTTATCATGTACTTTATATCTAAACGCCGCGATCTTTTCGATTCGGTTTTTTTATTGAGTTTTTCGTTATTTTTAGCTATACTAAAACTACTATAATCTAAAATCTAATAACTAACAAAATTATGTCCAAATTTGAAATAATCGGCCCAAACAAACTTTCCGGCGAAATAAAGGTTTCTGGCGCTAAAAACGCCGCTTTAAAGGCTATCGCAGCCACTATTTTAACCGATCAAGAAGTTATCCTCAAAAATATCCCAGATATTGAGGATGTCCGTGTTATGTTCAAAATTTTAGAAAGCTTAGGAGCAAAAGTTGTCCAGAAAAACAAACATGAATATACAGTTCATGCTGAAAAAATAACAAAAGCAGAACTTAACCCTCACCTCGTTTCCAAGCTTCGCGCTTCCATCATGTTTCTTGCTCCACTTTTGACCCGTGTAAAGGAAATAAAATTTCCATTTCCCGGAGGTGATATTATTGGCAAGCGCCCAATTGATTTTTATCTAAAGGGCCTTGAACAATTTGGCGCAAAAATAGAACATGAACAAGATTATTATCATATCAAGCTCCAAGCCAAAAAATTAAAAGGCACTAAATTTGTCTTTCCATTTATCTCACACACCGTCACTGAAAGTTTGATTATGGCTGCAGTTCTAGCCGAAGGTAAAACAACTCTTGTCAATACTGCTTGTGAACCGGAAATCGTCAATCTAGCAGATTTTCTCAATTCAATGGGTGCCAAAATTAAAGGAGCTGGCACACCATTTATCGAAATAGAAGGCGTTGATAAATTGACTGGCGGTATTTTTCATACCATCCCAGATCGCTTAGAAACAGGCACTTTTGCTATTTTATCCGCTTTAACAGGCGGGGGAGTCAAAATAACGAACTGTAATCCAGAGCATCTCGAAGTATTCTGGAAAATGTTAAAAAAGACTGGAGTCGAGTTTGACCTAGGGAAAAATTTCGTGTATATTAAAAAGTCAAAATCAAATAATTTAAAATCTTGTGAATTAAGAACTCATGAATATCCAGGCTTTGCCACTGACTTACAAGCGCCGTTTGCAATTTTATTGACCCAGGCCAAAGGATTAAGTCTAATTCATGAAACAATTTATGAAGGCAGATTATTTTATACTGATAGTCTAAATAAAATGGGAGCCAATATAATAATGTGTGATCCACATCGAGTTATTGTTCAAGGACCAACCAAGCTTTACGGCGCCAACATAGAAAGCCCTGACATTCGCGCTGGCATGGCCTTAGTTATTGCCGCTCTTATTGCTGACGGTAAATCAGTTATTGATAATATTTATCAGATAGACAGAGGATATGAAGATATAGAAAAACGTTTAAAAGCTTTAGGAGCAAATATCAAGCGCATTTAAAATTACAAATCCTAAGCACCAAATTCCAAACCCTGCCTACCGGCAGGCAGGCAAATTCCAAGTTACAAATTAAAAATATTCGTATTTAGAATTTGGAATTTTAGATTTATAATTTGTTTAGAGTTTGAAATTTGTTATTTGGGATTTATTTAATATTATGTTTACAAAGAAAATAGGTATTGATCTGGGCACAGCCAATTCAGTTGTCTATGTTCCTAAAAAAGGAATAGTTTTGAACGAACCATCTGTCGTTGCTGTTTCGCTTGATGACAATTCCATTCTAGCCGTTGGCAATGAAGCTAAAGAGATGCTTGGTCGAACTCCCGACACCATCGTCGCCTCCCAACCAATGAAAGATGGAGTCATTGCCGACTATCGTATTACCGAAGCTATGCTTCGTTATTTTATTTCCAAGGCATTAGGAAACATTAGGATTTTTCGGCCCGAAGTGATGGTGTCTGTTCCTGCAGGAATTACTTCTACGGAAAGAAGAGCAGTTGTTGATGCTACTATGCAGGCCGGCGCGAAAGCAGCTTATATTATCAAAGAACCAGTTGCCGCAGCTATTGGCGCAGGTATTCCCATTGCTCAATCTTGTGGGAACATGGTCATTGATATTGGCGGAGGCACTACTGAAGTCGCTGTTATTTCTTTGGGTGGGATTGTGGCTGCTAATTCGGTTCGTGTTGCCGGCAATAAATTGGACGTAGCTGTTGCTGATTACATTAGAAAAAAACATGGATTAGTAATTGGCGATCGTACTGCTGAAGAAATCAAAATTAAAATTGGCACAGCGCTTCCTTTGGAAAAAGAAGAAACGCTTGAAATCAGAGGTCGAGATATGGTTCGCGGGTTGCCTAAAAATATAATTATTTCGTCTAATGAAACAACAGAAGCGATCCAAGATGAATTAAGAGAAATCGTCCAGGCAGTTAAATCAGTCCTTCAGGAAACCCCACCGGAATTATCAGCAGATGTTATGGATAAAGGAATGATTTTGACTGGGGGCGGGGGATTGCTTCGTAATTTAGATCAGCTCATTGCCAAGGCTACCGGAGTCCCTTGCTATGTTGCCGATGATTCTTTGTTATGTGTTGTTAAGGGAACGGCCGCAGCTTTAGAAAATCTAGATTCATACAAAAGAAGTGTTTTGTCACCAAAAAAATAAAAATCTAAAAATATGGGGATTCGGAAACATTTTGAAAGAAAACCATCAGACGAAGATCTCAAGCTTCAGGACTTGTCATTAGAACAGGAGAAAACGACTCCCGAGCTTAAGTTTGACCCTGAAACAGAAATCACAGAATTAGCCTGGCAAGGAATGAGCAGCAACTAGAAGGATACCAAAAGAATGATGATTGGTTTAATTTTTTTACACATGCTATGCGTATGAAAATTATTCGGCCTGATAAAGCTTCTAAATTGAACATTGATGATCGTGTTTGGCAAAGGATGAAACAAGACTTAGAATTTACTCGGGCAAGTAAGGACTGGTGGAGTCTTGCATATCAAGCTGTGCGTACGAAAGTTCTCCAGCCTGATAAAGTTATCGAATTGAACATTAGTCATCAAGCTTGGCAAGGAATGAAGCAGGAATTAAAAAAATATCGGGATGGTAGGGAGTGGGCGAGTTTTGTTGATCTAGCCATGCACATGAAAATTCTTCAGCCTGATAAATTCGTTGAATTAAATATTGATGATCAAGCCTGGCAGAGCATAAAACAGAGATTAGAACAATGTCGAATTGGCCACTGGTGGCGCTTTGCCGATCTAGCTATGTCCATGAAAATTCTCCAGCCTGACAAATCTGCTGAACTAAATATTGACGATAAAGCTTGGCAGGGAATAAGGCAGGAACTAGAATACTGTCGTAATGATAATTGGTGGGATAGCTTTGCCGATCTAGCTATGTCTATGAAAATCCTAGCCGCAGACAAGGTAGAAATAACAGATCAGG
>JAUWOX010000097.1 GCA_030611905.1 bacterium | reverse complement strand
GGCATCATTTTGCAAATCAAGCCATGCGCCTTAAAGTCCTTTTTCCAAATAGAACAGCAGAGCTTGATCTGAATGATTCTGCTTGGCAGGGAATGAAAGATAAACTAGAAAGTGATCGCCAGGGAAAATGGTGGCAGGGTTTTACAGAACAAGCCATGTATCTTAAAATACTTTTTCCAGACAAAACAGCAGAGCTTGATTTAGATTTAGCCTGGCAAGGAATGAAAAATCAATTGGAAAGTGATCGTCAGAATAATGATTGGTGGTATTTTGCAGATCAAGCCATGTTTCTTAAAATACTTTTTCCAGACAAAACAGCAGAGCTTGATCTAGATTCAGCTTGGCAGGGAATGAAAGATGCATTATAAAGTAATCGTCAGGCTAATAATTGGCGGCTTTTTGCAGCTCAAGCCATGAATCTTAAAATTCTTTTTCCAGACAAAATAGCAGAGCTTGGTTTGAATGATTCAACCTGGCAGGGAATGAAGGATAAATTAGATAGTTTTCGCCAGGATAATAACTGGTGGGGCTTTGTAAATCAAGCCATACGTCTTAAAATTCTCGCCGCAGACAAAGTGGAAGTGGCAGATCAAGGCTTAGAAATCACTATGCTTCCCCCAGAATCTTTCAAATCAGAAAAAAAGCCGAGGCCAGAGAGAAAAAACTTTTAACTTTAATCTTAAATCTTTAATCTAATATTGTGGGAATAAGAAAACATTTTGAAAAAAAACCAACTGATGAAGATCTCAAGCTTCAGGACTTGAGCTTTGAAGATGATCGTAAGGAAAAAAGGCCTCTTTTTGATCCAGAAGAAGAAATAAGCAATGAAGTTCGACAATCTCTTTTTAATGAACTGGAAAGAGAAAGAAGATTTCCGTCTTGGACTCTGGTTTTACGAGATGCGGCTCGTCTTAAGATTGTTTTTCCCGAAAGGACTGAAGAATTAAAGCTAGACAAGACCACTCTGGAATCCATCAAATCGGTATTGCCAAATCAGACTGAACTATTTGAAAAGCATTTTGACGGAGGTTCAGCAAAGTCTTATATTGAATATATGAGTGATTTGCGGCTTTGTTATCCCGAAGAAGAATATATTGCGGATAAGGATGTTAAAAGACGGCTGGTACGAGCCATAAGAACATTTACTTATGTCCCAGGAATCTTGGCTCAAATTGGAGCGGATTTGAGAATTTGGACTAGAAAATCAGCAGAGGAATTAGGAATGTCTGATAGCAAATGGAATGATTTAAAAGAGATGCTGGAAAAAAATCGGACAGAGAGTCAGTGGTATGATTTTCTGAAATTGGCTGCTAATCTAAAAATTCTCCATCCTGAACGATACGATGAACTAAAAGTTGATTTGGAGGCCTGGAAGAATATGAAAGAGCTATTGGAAAGATTTATCAAAACCAATCATTGGTTTGTTGTGTTAGAAATTGCTTTTTATTTGAAGGTACTAGCTGCAGAAAAAATTAATTTTACTGACCAGGGAATGGAATTAGTAATGGAAAAATCGGAAGATTTTAAACAAACTAAAAAGCCACGGCCAGAGAGAAAAAACTTTTAGTTTTATATTTATTCTTAATTTAAGCTACTATGTATTTAGGCAAAATTGCGCCGACTAAATCTCCATATAAAATTATTATAATCTTTGCAATTATAACTTTTTTGGTTGTGGCTTTTGTTTTTTATACTTCTTTTTCAAGAGCAAAAATTGTTATTAAACCAAACATGGAAAAAATATCTACTTCGTTCTTTATAACCGTGGGAAAAGAGAGCAAAGATTCTACTTCAATAAATGGAAAATTTGTTCAGAAAGAAATTGAAGGTTCTGATGAGTTAAGTAACATTTCTGCTAAAACAGTAGATGATTATGCACACGGCAAAGTTACTGTTCATAATAAACTAAAGAGGAATTTAACTTTGGTGGCTAATTCGCAATTAAAACCAGTAAATTCTGATATGATTTTTAAAACAGACAAGTCTTTAATTTTGCCGGCCGGGGCTAAAGTTCAGATTGGAATAACGGCAAGTAAAAAAGGCACAGGGGGCAATATTGAACCGACAAAATTTACCTTTGTTAAACTGTGGCCCGGTTGGAGTAATTTGGTCTACGCGGAAAGTAAAGCGGCAATGACTGGTGGAGAAAAAGAAGGACAGATTGTATCAGAAGAAGAAATAAATAGCTTAAAAGAAAAACTATCTGATAATCTATTTGCTAATGGCGTTGAAGAGTTAAAGGGAGAATTAAGTGATAACGAAGATGTTTGGGAAAAAGCAATTAGGAGAGAAGAAGTTTCTTTTAAGCCCTCTGTTCAATCAGGCCAAGAAGCCGAAAAGTTAAAAGTAGATTTAAAATTAAAATTAACCGCGATTTTATTTAATAAAGAGATGTTAAAAAGCTTAGCCGAGGCAAAATTGAAAGGAAAAGTAATTGATGGAAAAGAATTCACTAGTCTAGATGAAGAAAGTTTCAATGCCGAAATCCTGGAAATGGATTATAAAAAGAAACATGCTAAATTTAAAATATTTTTAGAGGGAAATGTTCAGCCGCAATTTTCTGATGATATTTTAAATAAAGAAAAGATCATTGGATTAAATGAAGAAGAACTAAAAAAATATTATCAAAAATTCAGAAGAGAAATTGATGATGTTGAGGTCTCTTTTTCGCCTTTCTGGCAAAGTAGTGTGCCTGGCACAAAGGATCATGTTGAAATAAAAATTAGTAATTAATTTAGAATAATTATGTTAACAATAACGAGCAGTACAATCGCCGAGAGAAAAATAGTTAAAACTCTGGGATTGGTGCGGGGCAGTACTATTAGAGCGAGAAATGTAGGGGTTGATATTTTGGCGCTTCTGAAGACTTTGATTGGCGGGGAGATAGGAACATATACTAAGATGCTTAATGACGCACGAGAGGAAGCCCTCAATAGGATGAAAGAAGAGGCAGAAAAACAAGGAGCCGATGCTGTAATAGGGACGCGTTTCTCAACATCAACAATTATGGGCGGTGCCGCTGAAATTATGGCCTATGGAACAGCGGTTAAATTAGAATATAAATAATAATTCTATTGATTTTAAATGGATCTAATTATATAATTTTAAAGCTATGGAAAAAAACAATAACTTAGAAAAAATTAGACACTCTTTGGCGCATATTATGGCATATGCTGTACAAGAGCTTTGGCCTGATGTGAAGATTGGAATGGGACCTGCTATTGATAATGGTTTTTATTATGACTTTGATTTGAAACATAATTTTGTGCCAGAAGATTTGAAAAGAATTGAGAAAAAGATGAAAGAATTCATTGAAAAAGATGTGATTATAAAGCAACTCGGTTATAATTCTGGTCAAGTAAGAGAAGTTTTTGGAAAACAAGGTTATAAGCTTGAAATTCTAGATGATCTTGAGAATCAAGGAGAAAAGGAATTTAGTGTATATACGTTTAAAAGCGGAAGTAACCAGTTTATTGATTTATGCAAAGGTCCGCATGTAAATAATGTCGATGACTTAATAAATGCTGGATGGAAACTGAATAGAATTTCCGGAGCTTATTGGAAAGGTGATGAAAAAAATAAACAATTACAGAGGATTTACGGACTAGCTTTTGCAACTCCCAAAGAATTAAGACAATATGAAGCAATGATGGTCGAGGCAAAGAAACGAGACCATCGTAAAATCGGCAAGGAAATGGATTTATTTGCTTTTTCAGACGATGTTGGGCCGGGTCTGGCCATGTGGCTGCCTAAAGGAACTATAATTTGCGATGAACTAGAAAAATGGGCTTTTGAGAAAGAGAAGGAAGAAGGATATGTCAAAGTTAAATCACCGCATATTACTAAAGCGAAATTGTATGAAATTTCGGGACATTTGCCATACTACAAGGATGATATGTATGCACCAATGAAAACTGGCGAAGGTGATTATTATTTAAAACCAATGAATTGTCCGCATCATCACATGATGTATAAAGCCAGACCAAAGAGTTATAGAGATTTACCATTAAGATTTACTGAATATGGCGTGGTCTATCGTTATGAAAAATCAGGGGAGCTTTATGGTCTAATGAGAGTAAGAAAGATTGACATGAATGATGCCCATATCTACTGCACTCTGGATCAAGCCAAAGAAGAATTTATCAAAGTTATTAAATTGCATGAATATTATTATAAAAAGCTAGGACTAAAAGATTATTATATGGAACTAGCTCTGCGTGATCCAAAAGACACCAAGAAATACCATGGTGATGAAAAGATGTGGCAGACAACCGAACGAATTGTAAAAGAGGCTATGGAGGAATCAGGAGTTTCTTATGTAGTTAAAGAAGGAGAGGCGGCATTTTATGGGCCCAAAATAGATTTCATTATCAAAGCAGTAACTGGACGCGAATTTGCTATTTCAACTAATCAGCTTGATTTGTATATGGGTAAGCAGTTTGGCTTGGAATATATTGATGAAAAGGGTCAAAAACAGACTCCGGCCATTATACATCGAGCGCCCCTTGGAGCCCAC
>JAUWOX010000081.1 GCA_030611905.1 bacterium | reverse complement strand
GGCCAAGGGTTATTTTTCGGTTGTCAATTTCTATAACAATAGGACCGCCGAAAGGTTCTTGGACAATTTTTTTTATAGTTTTATTGGGGCGAATATTAAGACTAGCTAATTTTTGTTGGAAATTAAAACCGCCTTTCAAATTTGAAATTTTGGCTTTTTGTCCTGGTTTTAGATCAATTAATGTTTTTTTCATAGTTTAATAGGATAACATTTTATTTTTGGTTTTTCAAGTATTGGATTTTGTTTGTTCAAGAATTATTTTCTTTTTAAAGCCACCTCTTTTTTGAGTTTTTTGTTGGCGAATTGATTCTAATTTTGCTTTGTTAATTTTTTTAAAATCACAAATAGCGTTGATGACTTCAAGAATATCAGCCAGCTCTTTTTTATCTTCCGAATCTAAATATTCATCTACTTCTTCTTGAAGTTTGGTTTTTAATTTTTTCCAATATTCTTGATTATTGGCAATATGAGTGATGGGAATTTTATTGTCTTGTTTGATAATTTCTGGTATTAGGTCGCGAACTAGTTTGTTGTATCGCATAAGATTTTGAAGAATTAATAATTATTTTAGGTGATTTATATCCATTTTTTGGTTATGGAAATAAACTTGATGATCAATTAGTTTTTTGTTTTTATAAATAAATTTGGCAGAAAAGAAATTATTTTTTAATAACCATTTTATAAAATATTGGTCACCCTCCCAGAGGTTTAGATCTAATAATTTTGAATCATCAATCCATTTGAGATGTCCTTCGGGGGAGTTTATTAATTTTCCTTTAAATTCGTCGATAACATAAACGAAAACATACCAGGTTTCATCATTTAGAAAAAGAGGAAAAGTTAATATTCCCTTTAAGCTGGGATTTTTGACGATGAGTCCAGTCTCTTCTTTGATTTCGCGAATAGCGCATTCTTCAGGAGATTCTTCTGGTTTTAATTTGCCGCCAACGCCGTTCCACTTGCCTTGATGAATATCATTTTCTTTTTTAATGCGATGAAGCATTAAAGTTTTATTGTTGTTTTTTATGTAGCATAGAGTAGCTAGTTTCATAGTTGTGGATAACTTTGGTTAAAAAGTATGATTGGGTATGATAGAATGTCTTTGTTGTTGAATAGTTGTAAAAAATAAATAGAAAAAGCTGGGGGAGGTGAAAAATGGAGAAGCTGAATGGCATGGTTTTTCATTTTTGTGATTTTTTTGGAGCAAGACCAGCGTCAGGAACAGAAGTGACTGCTCGTTGCGGTCAAAAATTTGTTTTAGGAGAGACTTTGCCGTCAGAATTTTTGGATGAACGAGCTTGTCCAGAATGTTTGGGGGTATCTATATTGGGAAGACATAATCAGAGCTTGATAGGAATTCAATGGACTGGCGGAGACGTTGAATTAATGCCTCAAGAAGCTGAAACTGCACCTTGATTCTATCCCATTGGGGTGGAATTTTTTTTATGGATTATTACAGAAAATAGTGGGGATCGGAACATTGGATAGATGGTTTTTAAATAATGAATAATATTTTTTTCCATTATTTTATTTATTGTCTTGGTTGTTTGTTTTTTTATCTTCTTTATGTTAAATTATAAGTGGATAGACTATCTATAGTTTATCAGAGAATTGATTTCATTGCTATATTGTTGCATTGTTACTCCAAAACCACAAATCGAAGACTTGGGTTTGGGTGGGCATTGTTATATTATTAATAAGTAAATATAAAATTATGAAAAAAGTTATTCTTCCGATTATGCTCTTTGCAGTTTTTTGTTTATTATTTGCTGGTTTTGCTTTGGCAGAGAGGCCGGGTTCGAACAGAAGGGTTTTTTTTATTCATCATTCGACTGGTGAGATTTATTGGGAGGGGGGATTGAAAAGTAAATTATTGAATGCTGGTTATGCTGCTCGAGCGCCTTGGTGGGATGAAAATACCGATCCGGGGGATTTTTATGATTTATTTTCTGATGCTAACTCTTGGGATATTATTGGAGATTCGGATATTATTTTATTTAAATCGTGTTATCCAGCTAGTGAAATTGGGTCTAAAGCAGAATTAAATCAATATAAAGATTGGTATCGACAGCTTTATAATATTTATCGGGCGCATCCGAATAGGTTGTTTGTGCCGATGTCAACTCCGCCTTTGCCAAAAGTTTTAACTAATGCGGCTGACGCGAAAAGAGCCAAAAAATTTGATAAGTGGCTAAAGAAGGGATATATTAGTAATTATACTGGGAATAATTTGATTGCTTTTAGATTGTATAAGCAATTACGAAATAGAAAGGGTTATCTAAAAAAGAAATATGTGAGTGATCCTTATGATGGGCATCCAAATTATCGATCAGGGAAAAGGGTTGGGAACAAGGTTGTTAAATTATTAACTAGATATTTTGAAAGTTCAGATGCCTTTGTAGATGAAGGCCTGTTGACATATTAATTTTAAAGATAAAAAAACGGGGAATTTAATTCTCGTTTTTTTATTGACAATAGTATTTTGTTTCTTTATAATAGAGTATTAGATTTGTCGTGCTCATTGTAGCGAGGAGGAGGGAAAAATGCCGGATCAGCGTTCGCATACAGGAAGAGAGCGACGGGTTATTACAAAGGGACAAATTGATACGGGCAATGTTTGTCCGGTGGGGAGTGATTATTGTTATATATGTGGACATATTGCTCCGGCAGGAGATTTTTTAAAGAATAATACTTGTCCTAATCCGGATTGTCCAGATCCTGGGGAATGGGACGATTGATCATTGAGAGTCTAGACGTGGCTCTTTTTTTTGTGCGTTAGTTTGGGCTTAGATAAAGCAAATGGCTTAATTAAGCTAAAATAAAACCCGTATTTTACGGGTTGAACGGCTATTATCGTCGATAGTAGCCGTTAATTCGCTTACAAAGTGATTGAGAGCATGAGTTATAGATGTTTTGTGTGGGGTTTATTTAGGTGATTTTATGTTTTTTTGGAGGGTTTTTATTTTGTCTGAAATTGCTTTTTCTAGGTCTATATTGAAAGAATGGGCTAGTTGTCCAAGAAGTATAAAAACATCAGCGAATTCTTGTTCTAGATCCTTCTTTTTGGCTTTTTTATGTCTTAGATTTTTTAGATTAATTTCTGTGGCTAATTCACCCAGTTCTTCTAATAATTGCGAAAGAGTCAGTTGTTCATTTCTATTTAACTTATATTTTTTGTCCAGCTGATTAATTATTCGAGTAGATAATTTTTGATATTGTTTGATGGTCATAATTTTTCTTTTTGTAGTTTATTATCTAGATGAACGCAAAGTAGAGCCATGATGGTAAAGAGTAAGGCAAATTGACAGTAAATAGATGGGAACATTATTTTGAGAGATGGTAGGATTATTATTAAAATTAATGCTGGTAATAAACTTAAAACAATGGCGGAGAGAATGATGTAGTAGATTCTTTTTTTGTTATTGTTTTTTTTTGATTTTATAGCTCGGACTATAAATAGACAACCAGTCATTATATAGGAAAAATAATAGAGCCAATAAATTAAAGTTAGAAATTGATGATTGTTTGATAAGACAAATATGTTTTGAATAGTTACGAAAATAGTTGAACAGCTTCCAGTAATGATAAAGTTTTTAGTGAAAATCGCAATTAAAGAAAATATTATAGCCGGTAGATAAAGTAGAAATGTTTTTTTGAGATTAATTTTTGTATATTTTAATATAAAAATTAAACATAAAGGTGGAAGAACGGTGTAGGTTATGAATCCTATCGTTCCCCAGAGTTGAATATCGTTGGTAGTACAGAGCATGTATTCTGAAAATTGATAAAGACCTAGTAGGAATACTATCAGAGACAGATATTTGATAATGATTGTTTTTTTGAATCTTAGGAAAATGAAAGCTGCACTGCCAAATTCGACTAGGGCAGTAAAGAGAGAAATTTGTGGGCTAAAACACATAATATTATTTTATTAAAGTTAAATTATTATTAATGATAAGAGGTTGCATGCCAAGGACTTCTTCAGTGCAGGACATTTCAGGGATAGAATTAAGGAGGAATATTTTTTTATCAAAATGAAAGGCAAGGCCCATTTCTAAGAAAGTATTAGCGCCGATATAATTGGGAGTGTTTTTTTTCTTATAATTTAAAATTAAAACAGCTTCAGCCCATTCGATTTTTTTAAAATGATCTTTGATAGCTTTAGTTTTTTCATCCCAAATCCAGCTGTTGGGATTTTTTTCTTGTTTTCGTAGTTGATAATATTTTTCTACAGTGATGGTTTTGTTTTTATCGTCTTTGACTGTTGTAGGCGGCAATTTGACTTGATGGCCTAATTTTTCTAGGTCATTTTTTATTTTAAGCATTTGGCCAAAGAAGGCGATACTGCCGCAAATAGTAATTTTCATATTTTAAATTTATGTTCGGCTTCGTTTTATTCCAGTTATTATTCCTATAATTGTTCCAATCGTAATAAATATTGGGGCAAGATATATGGATGCAAGAGAAGTTGAATCGTTTTTGATAAAAATAAGGCCGAATAGCCAGAATAAATAAAAGCCGAGGATAAAGCCTAGTATTGTGTAAAGCGGGATAGCGATTAAATTTTTAATTGGTTTTTTTGTTTTTTTATTCATTTTTTAATTGTGTCCAAGGCACCTTTCAATTTAAGCGTTTTTTTGCTAGCTAATATTATTATTTGTTAAAATTGAGTTACTAAAATCAATTGATACAAAAAATACATGAGACGGAAGAAAGTCTAATGTAATTTTGGTTGTTTTTTGCAGTTATTTTGTGTAGATATCTAATTTGATTTATATATGGAAGCTATTTTTGATTATTTATTATTTTGTTTAATTTTAGCATGTTTTTAAAATATGGCCAGTGCCAAATAATGTGAAAAATTGAAATTGCAAACATTGCAATTCCTGCTTCTACATGCCAAAACATAATACTAAACCAAGAGGGGATTATTATTCCAAAATTGATTTCTATAATCAATAGTAGTCCTAATATTCCAGAAACTAAAAAAGTTATAAGTAATAATAAATTCCAAATTTTTCTATGATTGACTATGCTAATAACTTTTTTCTTGGATAAAACATGACTAATTACGTATAGAATAATTAATAATATAGAGATTGGTAGGAGATGATAGGTGTTTTTTTGTTGTTTGTTTTT
>JAUWOX010000008.1 GCA_030611905.1 bacterium | reverse complement strand
AACCTAACCTTGTCTTCTCTTTCTTCGATAACAGCAAAACCAGTCGTTGCTGTGCCTGGATCTATCCCCAATATCCTCATAAATTTCAATCTTTTATATTCGAATAAATCTCTACCACATCATCGCACTCACCCAGCTCCTCCACCAGCCTTTCGATCTTCTGCAAAGAGTCCTTGTCTTCGATTTTAACCAGCTCTTTTGCTCTCAAGTCAATCTCCGCAAACTCCACTCTTATTTTTTTGCCCTCCATGCATTTCTCAACCATTCTTAATTCACCTGCCTTAACATACACAAGCAAGCTATCTCCGTCCTGCTCAACATCCTGCGCACCACAATCAATCGCTAAAAGAATCAAATCGTCAATAACATGCGGCTTATTTTTAGTTACTAACAAATTAATCACGCCTCGTCGTTTGAACATCCATGCAACGCTTCCTTTTTCAACCAGCCTCCCGCCGTTATCACTCAAGATTTTTCTCAACTGCGGCAACGTCCGATTCCTATTATCAGTCACCGCCTGAATTATTAAAGCCGCACCCGACGACCCATAGGCTTCATAACTAACCTGTTCTAACCTAGCCCCTTCCAATTTACCAATTCCACGCTTGATGGCCCTTTCAATATTCTTCGCCGGCACATTAGAATTCTTCGCCTTATCAATGGCCAATTTTAATTTAAAATTCAAACTCGAATCGCCCCCACCTTCTCTAGCCGCAATCGCCACCAAATTAGCCATCTTTGTAAAAAGCCTACCTCGCTGTATATCCTTTACTCCTTTTTTTCGCTTAATTGTGCTCCATTTAGAATGCCCAGACATACGTTTAAAAACTTAAAAATATAGAAACCCAAAAACAACGATACAACAACAAAGCAATGGAATGATGTGTTTTTATTTTTTAATTGGCATAACGATATACAAATAGTGTCCACCTTCAATGCCTTTTAACATTCCCGGCCCAGCATTTCCCAGCAATCTCAACTTAACCTTGTCGCCAGAAATAGCATTCAGTCCTTCAATTAAATATTTCGAATTAAAAACAATTTCAACGTCTTTACCAGAAATTCCACAAGAAACATTCGACGTATTTCTCCCTACCAGACCAGACTCCGCGCTTAATTCCAATTTATCGCCCCCTGCGTTGACAACCATTTTCAACTCATTAGCTTCACTTTCAGAAAAAAGACTTGTCGTCTTTATCGCCTTTAAAAACTCATCTTTGCCCAACTCTATCTCGGTTGTAAATTCTTTCGGAATTATCTTCAAGTAATCAGGATATCGACCCTCTACCAGCCTTGACACTAACACGATTTCATCAAAACTAAATTTAATCTGATTTTCAAAAATATGAATAGAAACCACTCCAGACCCTTCGTCCAGTATCCTAGACAGCTCCTGCATAGTCTGAGCAGGTACAATCATCGATGTCTCTTTCGAAACGCTCTTTTCGAGCTTAATTATTTCCTCGCCCAATCTATAGCTATCAGTTGCTGCCAACCTCAACTTGTTATCCCTTATGGATAAAAAAACGCCCGAAATCTCGGGCCTCGCTTCGTCCCGGGCTACTGCAAAAGCGACCCGATCTAAAGCATTTTTCAATAAATCACCCTGCACGTCACATAAAGATTCCTTGGTAGTCTTAGGTATTAAGGGAAATTCCGAAGAGGGAATCCCCTTGATTTTCCCAACGTAACGTCCACACCGAATACCCAAAAAACCCTTTTCTTCTTTGAGAGTCACGTTCTCATTAGACAAATTAGACAAATAGTTCAAAAACAACTGAGCAGGCACCGTAACCGCTCCTGCTTCCTCCACTTTTCCCCTAACCACGCAAGTCATGCCTATCTCTAAATTTGTTGCCGAAAACTTCAAAACACCGTCCTTAGCCTCAATTAAAACATTAGCTAAGACGGGAAGATTTAGATCCTTCCCGGCTCCTCTTCCAACAACCGATATTCCTTTCAATAAATTCTCTTGTGTACAAATAACCTTCATTTAGGTAGTAGTAAGTATATAAATATAATAATAATACGTAATAAGCAACTCTAAAACGGTGGATAAGCTCATTTTTGCCCAACTGCAAGCCCAAAGGATGCTTGATAAGGCGTGAATAACCTATGAATTAGTCTCTTGATTACCTGTTAGCATATTTGACAACTTAGCCCTTCTCTCTTTTGCCTGTTAATTACTGTTGCTCTGTTAACTCTTTATGCACCAGTTATCAACATGCCTTATTCCACGTATAATTTCTGCTTGACTGCTTCTATTTCCTGCTTCAGGCTCTTATTCACCTCTAGCTCTTTTCTTACCTTTTCATATGCGTGAATAGCGGTCGTATGATCTCTCCCACCCGTATCATCTCCGATCGCCGGATAGCTTTTGCTAAGTTCTTTTCTCATTAGGTACATTGCTATTTGCCTGGGCCATGCAATGTCTTTTCGTCTATTTTTAGCCAAAATATCCGAAGGATCAATGTCGTAAAAAGAAGCAACTTCTTCGATTATTTTCTTAGAACTCATTGTTTGTCTGCTTGGACCACTCGTTGCGTCTGGTAAAATGGCTTTGCATTCTTCGATTGTTGGTTCGGAATTATTTAGTTCGCCGTGAGCAACAATTTTACTTAGCACTCCCTCTAGTTCTCTTACGTTGCTTTGAATATTCTGACTTATGTAATTTAAAATCTCGTCTGAGACAGAATATGACCTTTCTTTGCATTTAGCCAAAAGGATAGCCTTCCTTGTCTCTGGATCAGGCAAGCTGATGTCTGCCACCATCCCTCCTTCAAATCGAGAAACAAGCCTCTCTTCTAGTCCTGAAATAGCTTTTGGTGGCTTGTCGGAGGTTAAAATTATCTGTTTATTGTTTTGAAATAGGCTATTATAGGCATGAAAAAATGCTTCTTGCGTCCTTCCCTTGCTGGCCAAAAACTGTATATCATCGACTATTAGAACGTCGCATCCCCTATATGTATCTTTGAATTTAGAAAGATCTCCTTCTCTGGACTTATTTCGTATAAAATTGATGAAATCATCCGTAAATTTTTCAGAAGTAGCGTAAACAGCGCCCATCTTCTTATTCAGTTTCAAGATTTCGTTGCCAATAGCTTGGACTAAATGAGTTTTTCCTAGCCCAACCCCGCCATAAATAAAAAACGGATTATACACTCTTCCTGGATTCTTGCAGATAGCCATTGCAGCTGCCTTGGCTAGCTCGTTATTTGACCCAATAATAAAATTATCAAAAGTATATTTAGGATTAAGGCCTGTTTTGGGGTCTGAGAGTGCTTGGTTTTCGTTTGTACTCGACATCTCAACGGGTCTTGCCACTCCCTCTCTCAACGAATCATCTGCCGAGATGGCCGAAAGAGAAGATTTCCTTGTATTTATTTCGTAAGTTATTTTTGTAACCCTTGAGGACGTTACGTTTTGTATTGCTTGAGCTATGTACTTGTGATATTTATTTTGCAGCCACTCTTTTGTAAAGCCATTCGGTACGCTGATAATATATTCTCCACCTTTTCCCAGCAGAACGTTCGTTTCTTTGAACCATGTTGTGAAATTTGCCTTGCTCAAAGAAAGCTCCAGCTCTCCCAAGACTCCCTGCCAAATTTGGTTGTTATCCATTTATTTTAATTTTATCATTTTAACAATTCGAACCGATCAATTTAAGTATATACTAAAATTAATATTTTTTTAAAATTAAAATTTAAAAAAATGTTTATAATTTGTTAAGAAGCTGTGGATAACTTAATGCTATACCCTTAAAATAGGCCTGTCAAGAAGCCATGCAAGTTTGTATTTCTTAATTTCTCAATTTTAACATTCTTCATGCTTTCAATTCTCTATTGTTAATTCTTTGCTCATGCTATAATGTAGTTGATACGCTTAAATAAAAGATATAACATACTAATCCAAAAAATAACATTAAATTTATGACAGACTTTGATAAAATAATCAAGCAGCAGCCGGAACAAGACAAAAAAGTAATAAAAACCTTCTCAAAATCCAAAAAAATGCCAAAAAACAACAACAAGAGCAAAAAAGAACGGCAAAGAAAAATAGTAATCGCCTTAGCGATTGCCATTGCTGTTGTTTTTCTAATTTTTGGCGGTGTTTTCGCCTATTATGCTAAAGACCTCCCTTCACCAAGCCGGGTTAATTCTAGAAACATTGAAGAGTCTACCAAAATTTACGACCGCACTGGCGAAACTTTGCTATACGAAGTTCATGGCGATGTAAAAAGGACCCTAGTCCCTTTAGATGAGATATCTGAATATGCTCGCAATGCTACTATTTCGGCGGAAGATAAAAATTTTTATAGACATTTTGGCTTTGACCCACAGGGAGTTACTCGTGCCATATTCAGAAATGTAAAAAAGGGTGACAGGCAGGGAGGATCTACCATCACCCAGCAACTAGTCAAAAATGCAGTCCTGACGCCAGAAAAAACCTACACTAGAAAAATAAAAGAGCTGATCCTTTCTGTTGAAATAGAAATGATTTACTCCAAAGACGACATCTTGCAAATGTATTTAAACGAAATTCCGTATGGATCAAGTGCCTATGGAATTGAATCTGCTGCCCAGACATTTTTTAGCAAAAAAGCCAAGGACTTAACGCTAAGCGAAGCAACAGCACTTGCTTCTCTTCCTCAAGCCCCAACATATTATTCGCCTTTTGGCGCTAATACTGATGACCTTAAGGTCAGGCAAGAATGGGTGCTAGATAGAATGGTAGACGATGATTTCATCACGCAGGAAGAAGCAGATAGTGCCAAAGAAGAAAAGATTGCCTTTATTGAAAAGAGAGAAGGAATTGTAGCTCCGCATTTTGTCATGTATGTCAAAGACCAGTTGGTTGAAAAATTTGGCGAACGAGCCGTGCAGGAAGGTGGTTTTAAAATATATACTACCCTTGATATGGAAATGCAGGGATTTGCCGAGGAGGCTGTCTCAGAAGGAGTTGCCCGAAATACTAAATATAATGCTGGCAATGCCGCGTTAACTGCTATCGATCCCAAAAATGGTGAAATCCTAGCCATGCAGGGCTCAAAAGACTATTGGGATAAAGAAAACGATGGCAATGTTAATGTTGCCCTCCGCTATCGTCAGCCAGGATCGTCGTTTAAGCCCTTTGCTTACGCTGCTGCGTTTGAAGAAGGATATACTCCCGATACAATCCTTTTTGATCTAGTTACCGACTTTGGTAATGGATACAAGCCAGAAAACTATGACAAAAAAGCTAGTGGCCCGGTTACCATGAGAACTTCCCTGGCCAATTCTCTAAACATCACCTCTGTAAAAACTCTATATTTGGCCGGTCTTAATAATACTTTGAATTTAGCCAAGAAAATGGGCATAACTACTCTCAATGGTCCGGATCGTTACGGGCTATCTCTAGTCCTTGGTGGCGGCGAAGTCAAATTATTAGAAGAAGTTGCCGCCTTTAGTGTCTTTGCCAATGACGGCCAAAAGAATGACAAAAAGGCCATTTTAAAAATAGTTGATAAGTCAGGAAAAACCATTGAAGAAGAGAAGAGTGATGAAAAAAGAGTTTTAGACGATCAAATTGCTAGACAAATAAATAGCATTCTGTCTGATAAAAATGCTCGATCTGGGACCTTTGGCTATTCTCCCAATTTATCTGTCGGCGATCGTCAGGTTGCTGTTAAGACAGGTACTACTGAAGAATATAGAGATGCCTGGACTGTTGGCTACACTCCGAGCCTAGCAGCCGGCGCCTGGGCAGGCAACAATGATAACTCGCCAATGGGCGAAGGTGCCGCTGGCGCTGAAGCCGCCGCGCCAATCTGGCATTCTTTTATGGAAAAAGCTCTTGAAGGCACAGAAGAAGAAAAATTTCCCGGCTACGAACCTATCAAAACAGACAAGCCCGTCCTTAATGGCAAGTCAGTCGTTGAAAAAACCTTAAAGATAGAAAAAACAACTAAAAAATTAGCCACAGACGATTGCCCGCCCGAAGATGTTGAAGAAGTCACCTTCCGTGAAGCTCACTGCATTTTATACTATGTTGAAAAAGATGATCCCCGCGGTCCCAAGCCCAGCAACCCGGCCGTAGACCCTCAATACAATCGCTGGGAAGGACCAGTTCAAGCTTGGGCCACTAAAGACCTCAAGGGGCTAGATAAAATTCCGACTGAAACGACTGATGTTTGCAACCCGGATAAAAAACCAAAGATTAGCATTACCAGTCCTTCAGATGGCGAATTAATCAAAGAAGGTTCAGTTACTATTTCCGCTGATGTTAAGGCCCCCAATGGTGTTAAGAGCGTTGATTTCTTAGTAGATGGTTCTTCTGTCGGCTCCGCTTCTTCTGCCCCTTATTCAGCCACCTTCATTGCTAGCCAGTTTGCCAGCGGCACCCATACCATTACGGCTCGCGTTACTGACAAGGTTGGTTTCAGGGCCGACTCATCTGTCACCATCACCACCAAAGTAGATCGTGTCTCTTCGGTTTCTCTTAATTCTTCAGCTTCCGGCAATTTAAACAAAAGCGATTTTCCAGTCAATGTCACTGCTTCGGCAGACTATTCCGGAAAATTAGAGAAAGTTCAGATATTTTTAAATGATGCTGTTTATCAAGAATTCTCGTCACCGTCAGGCAAGTCATTCAGTACCCAGGTAACCTATCCAGGATCAGGCTCTTACACTATGTATGCCGCCGCAGTAGATGAAAGCGGCCGCGCTGTTTTTAGCAATCAAATCAGTTTCTCAGTCGGTGCAGAAAGTGTTTCCCCAGATAAAAAGGAAAAAGATAAAAAATCTAGCTTCTTGTGGGATATGTTAAAAGCCTTAAGCCATTTAAGCGGTTTTAATAATAACTTCAGCTAGACAAATCAACGGCATATTATCAGAGGCGGGATCCAAGAATTCCGCCTTTTATATTCCGCTTGACCCAATAAATGTAAAATGCTAGAATTTTATAAGTTCTTTAAAAATTCCCCGGAAGAAGGAGGCACCCGCCATGACCATAGCAACAGCCGAAAGCACAAAATTTGTTCCTCTGACTAGAGCCTTTTTCGAAACACTCTGGGGTCAGTGCGAGAACAGAGTCGTTGGAAGAGTCGTTGCCTATACAGCGCCCAATTCTCACCAGCCTATCGGAATCTGTTTTGATGAATACGAAAAAGCTCGAGGATTTGATCCCTCTAGAGAGTTATTTACTAATAATGCGTTATTCAGAGGATTTTTTCCTCAGGACACCCCATGCGAAGGGGTTGAGATTAGACTCGTCGGACAAATGCTTCAGCTTCGAAAGTATGACTCTGCAGCCAAGCAAGTCGGAGAAATGATTTCTGAAGCACCTGTTACGCCCGAAGATTCCAAGATTCAAGTTTTCAGAGAAGTTTTTCAGCTAGTCGATACTCCCTGGACTCATCTCCGACCCAGGCAGCCAGCCAAGAAAAAAGTCTGGCGGTCAGCCTAGGCTAGCAATTCCCCACAGAAAGGAGGCAATTACCATGGCCAGAATCGTTGACCAGTTTACACGATTTCATCCCCTGACAAAAGCGCAAATGCAACAATGGGGCGGCTCTGTTATTGGCGTAATAGAAGGTTTTGTTGCGCCTGGAGAGTCAAGCGTTTTTGGCACTATTTGTTTCCGGCCAGGAAAGCACGAAGAAAGGGACAACGTCATGTATGTCCACCCTTCTTTATTTGATAGATTTATTTGTACAGATAATTTCTTTGTAGGCGTGGAAATCACGCTAGTTGGCGATGAGCTCCAGCTTGAGTATAGTTTTCCACCTCTTGCCGATCCAGAAGACAAAGCCAAATATTCTGCCCGAGCTCCAGTTATGCCTGCAGATTCGTCAGTTTGTAAACTCCAACACGGATGGTGGCTAGTCTCAGCCAGTATCTCCCCGCAGAAAGGAGGAAAACATGGCCCCGCTTGTTAGCACGCAGACAAGATTTGCCCCCTTGACCAAAGAACAATTAGAACAATGGGGAGGCTCTGTTATTGGTACAGTAGAGAACTTCATCGTAGAAGGAACTCTAGAACCCTTCGGCCCTCTTTGTTTTATCCCCCAAGGACAAGACCATTGCCGCGCAGTGTACACGCACTCCCCACTATTTAGCCATTTCCCTCAAGGCGATATTCGCTTTTTCATGGGCGTCAAGATTACGCTTGACGGCGATGAATTGCACCTCGAGCCTGAATTTCCGCCCCTTGCCAATCCAGAAGACAAGGCCAAATGCACCAATCGCGCCCCAGTTGAGCCTCCAGACTCACCAGTCTGCCAGCTCGAAAAAAAGTGGCGGCCTCGTACCTTGCACTAAATAACTCGCATTTTGCGGGTTTTTTTTATGTTCTTAACGGCTACTATCGACGATAGTAGCCGTTGAAATATAGAAATAATCGCCTTATTTAAGCCTAAATGTATTCAGTTGGCTTATTTAAGCCAAAAAAAGTAAAACTCATCAAGCAGTACTTCTAGCTATATAAATAAAAAAAGCGAGCTTTACTCGCTTTAACTTGATCCCTTTGGCTCCTCCTCCTCCTCCTTCTTCATTCTCTCTTTTCTTTCTTTCAAACGATATATGCAGCTTTCCAAGACGCGAATAGCCATATCACTGTATTCATCGGATCCTTCGCCTACGGTAAGATTAAAATTAATTGTCGCCCGAAGGTGACGGCATATATCACCAAGATGATCAACTCTCATTTCAGATATTTCAAAAACTAAGCAGAGTGAACGCAGAACCAGAATTTCAAGAATTTTAGCTTCTTCGTCAAGATTAGAAAATCCTTTCATCAGATCGGCAACCACTTCCAACAAATTCTCGTGAATTAGCTTTTTCTCTTTGCTCATCTTTCCCTCCTTGTTCTCTTTGCTGCCAAAGTGCAATGGCTTGAACGCAAGCCAAATAAAAAATAACATTTCTAGATTCCAAAGTCAAGAATGAATAAAAAATACCTCATTCAAGGCATTTATTAGTGATTGATAATTAATAATTTTATTATTTCAAAACCGCTTCCTTTTTCCCACAATAACTTCAATTGCTTTCGGCACGATCTCAAATTTTTCTGGCACCTTTTTAATCGGCTGATCATCACAGCGCATTATCAATTTTTCCTTACAGAAAAATTTAATTTTTTTCCCTCTAAAAAAACTTAAATCTGTTTCTTTAGTCTTCTCCTTGTTGCCAGTAAACATAATTAAATCTAATACCTCATCTTTTGGATTAATCTCTGATAATTTAATTTGATTTTTTCCTTCGAAATCATAGTTGCTCAAAGAATTTACTACTGATAAATTTGACAATTTAGTTTGAACAGTAAAAGTCTTATCAACATCAAGATTTATTTTAGCCAACTTTAGACTGGATAACGATTTGACTGTCGAAACAACCTTATCCCATAAAGATTTTTTTCTCTCCAAGATGTCAAGATCAAAGGAAGTTAAAAAATAATTTCCATCCGCCCGACCCAAATCAAAAGTTTCAATTTTTCTTCTGGTCAGGATGCCGCAGATTTTTTCATCATAGGGCAAGCCTAAGGCATTAGCCACTCTAGAGTTCTCCAGAGGCACCATCCCAAAAAGCGGCCAATTTTTTATTCGATCGTTAGCATACTTTAACTTAACAATGGCATTAATAACCTGACTGGCTGTTTTATCTGACCCAACTGCGATCAACGCTTTATATTTGCCCTCCAAGATAGCATCATGAGCTAAAATATCCGCTGTACGAAGCGGACTTACCATTACCTTATCATAGTTAATTCCCAAATCAGAAAATTTTAAAGTAATAATATCCAAAAGCTTAGCCTGCTTATCACTTAATTTTCCCGATTCATAAATAAAATAATACATATTTAAAAAAATCCTAAATTCTAAATTCAAATGTTCCAGGCCCAAATGTTTAAAATTTAGACTTGTCTGCCACCTGCCTGCCGGTAGGTAGGTGGTTAGGTATTAAAACTTAGAATTTTATTCTTTTTCTTCAACCTGTTCTTTGTCCGTATCACCCTCCTCTACTCCCATCTGACAATGTCCAGAAAACATTGCTCCATCGCTTATCGAAATAGAGCTAACAATAATGTCTCCAAAAACTTTCCCGTTTTCGGTAATATTTAGCTTTCCAGATGCCTTTACGTTTCCCTCTACTCTTCCTCCCACTGTTACATTATCGCCCTTTATATCGGCTTTTATCGCTGCGGAGTCTCCAATTATTACATCTCTATCAGTGAAAACCTTTCCTGCCACCTCCCCATAAATACTAATATTGCCCGAGCTTACTAAATCTCCCTCCAGTTTCACTGAAGATCCAACGATAGTTTCATTGTTTTCCTCAGATGCCACTTCTTCCGACTGCTCATTTTTTTTAAACATAGTTTTTTATTTAAATAGACAAAATATTTTTAGACTTTTATTCCCGCGCCTTCTCAATAGCCTCTTTCTCTTCATCTGATAAATTATAATCAGATTTTCCCCCTACGATTGGTTTTGAAAAAAATCTAGTTGCTCCTCGTGAATGCAAGCTAGAAAGCATAATTCCGTTATCATTAGCATCCAGCATAGCTAAAGCAAAGCTTTGATCTCCGCCAGTATCAGAAAAAGGATTAAAGCGAACCAATCCAACCTTAGTAATGCTGTCCATGGTTACCTTATTAAGCTGATCTGTAATGTTATATAATTCCTTTATGTCTGTATCAAGCCTCCTAAGTTCTTTGGCATGCTCGTCCAAAACATTTTCCAAGCCCTTTTCTTTTGCTTCTGCTAAAACATGTTTCTTGTCAGACACATAAGATCTTATTAAAAAAGTAAGATAAATTACCCAGCCTAGTAAAATAAAAATAACTACGATGAAAAAGATAAGAAACGTGTTTGACATTTTATTTTTGAAAAATTATTTTATTAATTCATTATAAACAAAAAAAAATTAAATAACAATATATTTTTGCACATAAAATAACAAGCCATGGCTTGTTATAAAACTATTACTACAAAGAACTAAATATTTTAATCAAAACGTGTATGGAGATTCATCTCTTGTGGAGTCTTCCAATCAATACCGTGCTCTCGAAGTAAGATCTCTTTTGCTCTTTTCCAAACCACATGACAAGATCCCGCCCTAAGCTTTCTTGCTCTACGGTACTCGTCTCGTACTGTCGTAAGAACGCTTTCTCTAACTCTACGAATAACTTCTCCTTTTACAGGGTCGTCTTCCTGCGGATCATGTTCCTTTTTAGGAAGCATGTTGACTCTCCTCCTGTCTTGTTGGCGGTTTGCTCCGCATCTTTTTGGACCGTGGGAGATTCGAACTCCCCGCCTCCTGTATGCAAAACAGGTGCTCTACCAAATGAGCTAACGGCCCAAAAAAATGCCAAGACTGCCAAGTGGTTTACAGCAGCTATTTCTGCATTTTTAGCTTTTTAAATTTTTAATCTTCTTCGCCGTTTTTTTAATATCTTTCTTAAGACTATCAACCTGCTCGGACAGACTCTCTTCTTCTCTTGTCGTGCTCATTGTGTCAGTAACTTTCGTATAAAAATAAACTATTAAAACGCCAGTCAATGCCCCAAGCATGTTCATAAGAAGGTCATTCGGAGTATCAAGTCTGTCGCCCAGCCGATTATTTCCGAGAAAGAGAGTTTCGGCGTATTCTTCAAGTTCATAAAGATTTCCCAAAAAAACAGCTGCCAAAAACGCATAACTTCCAATAATATATTTTTTAAACTCTATTCTTCTTCTCTTTAGCACAGCGCACATAATAAAAAAGATCACTCCTGCTGCCGATGCCCCGCCTAAGAAATGCATTAACTGATCATACCAAGCAAATTCTCCATACCATCCTTGAATATCTCCTATCGCATCCAGTAGAACATTTCCCAAAGGAAAAAGAAAAACAAAACTCGGAAGGATATAATTAAATTTCTTTATTAAATAATAACGCACCAATTCGAGGCCTCCCCATACAGCACCAGCAGTTAGGGCCAGTCCGAACCAACTAAATTCCAATTCATAATGCAAGAGTCCGAATAAATTAGCTAATTCAAATAATATTAAGCCTAAAAAAGTTATTCTAACTAAAAATAAAATTATTTTATTCATAAATAATAATTTATTATAGATCGCCGCCAAACAGTCCCTGTAAAAAATTGGGCAGCCAATTTTGTAAAAAACCAGTCATGTATAAGGTTGCCAATATGATCAACAAAACTCCCAAAAGCTTATAAAAAAGACGTGATCCGCCAAAAACACCTAAATATTTCTCTACCCAGCCTATTCTCCCAACATTATGCAACAACCATTCACCCTTAAAAACAATAAGTACTCCTATGCCGATCCCCAGCAAGCCTAAAAATATTCTGCCTATCATTAATATTATAATTACTATCCTTGGTGGGCGGCGGGGGATTTGAACCTCCGACCTCGTCATTATCAGTGACGCGCTCTAACCAGCTGAGCTAGCCGCCCATATATAAATATCTTAACAAAAAAAAAATTAACATTCAATACTTTCAAAAAAACCGCATAATTCTTAATAGCGGTTTTTAATATTCAATATTCTAAGCCCTTTGGCAATTGAAAAGTAATAAGATGCTTGTTAATTCCTCTAACTAATTGTGAAAACATTCACAATCGACCACTTTCTTATATTTAATATTAGATATTAAATATTCTATTAATCTCCCTAGAAAGGAGGTGATCCATCCACAGCTTCCGCTACGGATGCCTTGTTACGACTTCACCCTTCTCGCTGGTCTCGCCGTGAGCCTCAAAATGAGGGATTTCGGGCGCTACCAACTCGCTTGATGTGACGGGCGGTGTGTACAAAACCCGAGAACGTATTCACCGTGGTGTGCTGACCCACGATTACTAGCGATTCCGACTTCATGAGGGCGAATTTCAGCCCTCAATCCGAACTTGGACTGCTTTTGATGGGATTTGCTCCGCTTTACAGCTTGGCATCCCTTTGTCTCTCGAAAGAGTTCTAAAAAATTAGAAACAGCCATTGTAGCACGTGTGTTGCCCAGGGCGTCTAGGGTCATGCTGACTTGACGTCATCCTCGCCTTCCTCCGACTATACGCCGGCAGTCTCCTGTGTAAAATATAACACAGGACAAGGGTTGCGCTCGTTAACGGACTTAACCGAACAGCTCACGCCACGAGCTGACGACAGCCATGCAACGCCTGTCCCAGCGTTCCTTGCGGCACAGCCTCCTTTCGGAGGCCTTCGCTGGGCTTCTAGCCCTGGTAAGGTGCTTCGCTTATTGTCGAATTAAACCACATGCTCCACCGCTTGTACGGGTCCCCGTCAATTCCTTTGAGTTTTAGCCTTGCGGCCGTACTCCCCAGGCGGGATACTTAACGCGTTAGCTTCGACACAGAAAGGGTCGACTCTCCCTATGTCTAGTATCCATCGTTTACGGCGTGGACTACTGGGGTATCTAATCCCATTCGCTACCCACGCTTTCGTCTCTCAGCGTCGGAAACAGACTAGCAAAATGCCTTCGCCATTGGTGTTCCCCCCGATATTAACGCATTTCATTGCTACACCGGGAGTTCCTTTTGCCTCTCCTGATCCCAAGTCTGTCAGTTTCGATTGCGGCCCCAATGTTGAGCATTAGGATTTAACAATCGACTTAACAAACCGCCTACAGACGCTTTACGCCCAATAATTCCGGGTAACGCTTGCCATCCTCGTATTACCGCGGCTGCTGGCACGAGGTTAGCCATGGCTTATTCTTAGGGTACCATCAAGATTGGCATTGCTTTGAATAAATTTCTAATACCCAATATCCAATTTCTAATCAATTTCTAATTTCTAATGTTTAATATCTAGACATTAAGCATTAGAAATTTGTCATTAGTCATTGATTAGGTCAATTAGGAATTAGATAATTAGAAATATTCATCCAAAATAATACCAACCCTTTTTCCCCTATAAAAGATCTTTACACCCCGAAGGGCTTCTTCGATCACGCGGCGTCGCTCCGTCGTGGTTTCCCACATTGCGGAAGATTCTCGACTGCAGCCTCCCGTAGGAGTCCGGGCAGTATCTCAGTCCCGATGGTGGAGGTCATCCTCTCAAACCTCCTACCCGTCATAGCCTTGGTGAGCTATTACCTCACCAACAAGCTGATAGGCCGTAGGCTCCTCTCGAGGCCCTTAACCGAAGTTAGGGATTTAAATGGGAATGATTTGCATCCCCCCATTACTATTGGAAATTAGACCAGATTTCTCCGGCTTATGTCCATCCTTGAGTTAGATTACCAACGTATTACTACCCCGTTTGCCACTAGTAAAATAAATTTTACTCGTTCGACTTGCATGCCTAAAACACGCCGCCAGCGTTCACCCTGAGCCAGGATCAAACTCTCAAAAAATATCTATTTAGCCAAAGGCTAATAGATCAAATAATTTAAGCTTGTAGCTCAAAAATAAACGGAATTAACGTATATACATCTTATTACTATTCAATTGTCAGAGTTCAATTATTATAATCTAATATCTTTTGGCCTTTTTGAAGTCAAAAAATATCAAACTATAATATATAGTATCGTTTTAAATAATCAATTTTATCAACTTGTATATAGTCTAATCTATATAGAAATAATGTCAAGCAAATATCCAAATACCCTACCGGCCTCTTTTCTTAATGTGTTTCTTTTTCCATTCTAAAATTTTAGCATGATCGCCAGACAATAAAACTTTAGGCACTCGTAAAATTTTATTTTTTAAAATTTGTGATTTAGAATTTGCTTGCCTGCCGGTGGGCAAGGTTTGAAGTTTGCCTGCCGGTGGGCAAGGTTTGTGATTTGGGATTTGGAATTTCTCCGGCCTTGTGTACTGTGGGTACTCTATATAATCCTTATCAACAGAAAAGGTCTCATCGTCAGCTGAATGCTCATGTCCCAATACTTTAGGAATTAATCTTGCCGTAGCCTCCAAAATCACCATTGCAGGCAACTCGCCCCCAGACAAAACATAATCTCCCACAGACACCTTTTCGTCTACAAACTTCTCTACCCTCGCATCAATCCCCTCATATCTGCCGCAAAGCAAGATCAATCTATCTAATTTTGAAAACCGCTTCGCCATCTTCTGATCAAACTTTTTTCCTGCAGGAGTTAACATAATAATTTTAGGCTTTGAACCACGACTCTTAATTTTTTCAAGCGCCCGCCAAATTGGTTCAACCTTAAATATCATCCCCGGTCCTCCCCCATATGGTCGATCATCAACAGTCTTATGTTTATCCTTAGTATAATCTCTTAAATTATGAATCTTAATATCAATCAATTTTTTCTTTTTCGCCCGCTTCAAAATAGACTCATTGAAGTATGAGCCAAAAATCTTAGGAAAAATTGTAATAATATCAAATCGCATACAATTGACAGTTAGCAATTAACACTTAACACCGGTTTGCTAACTGTCAATTGTTAAGGGCTAACTGTTGCGTTAGTCACTTGCCCGCCGGAGCCCTGCTTTTGGCAGGGCGAAAAGGCGGACTCAAAAACCGCCAAACTGGCGGTCTTTGTTTATGTAAATGAACAACTAATTATAATTTTAAGTCTTCAACTACATCATCAGAACCTGTATCTTCCTGCTTTGGAGCAGGCTTAAGAGCTCTCTCAGAACCTTCTGGTTCGTTAATCTTTAAGTTAACGCGTGCATTGTTTTTTGCGCCAACTACCTTCAAAAGAGTTCTAATCGCTTTTGCTGTTTGTCCCTGACGACCGATTACTTGACCCATATCGGCTGAATCAACGTCTAAAGTGATTAAAACACCCATTTCATCAACTGTTCTGGTTGCTTTAACTTTGTCAGGATTGTCAACTAAAGTTTTGACAATGTACTCTACAAATTCTTGATCGTGTGCTTTTTCTGCCATAGCTTTAAATAGTTAATTAATCTTTGTAAAAGCAATAGTTCAGTATCTCTTTAAGGCCGACCATATCTTGAAAATACCAACTATTAACTATCGTTATAATTATAATCAAATCGTAAAATTTGTCAATATATTTTTGCCAAAGATCTATTTTTTAGGCTTATCTGCGCCTTTTTCCGTATCGTCTTTTTTATCTGATTTTGGCTTGTCGTCTTCTCCGGCTTTCTCTTGTACGGGCTCTTTTTCGCCTGCATCACTCTTTTTTTGTTCCGGAATCTTATTTTGTGCCGCAACATCCTTACTGTCTCCACTCTTCTCGTCATCTTTTTTCTTGGGCTTAGGCCCGCCCTTTTTATTCGAAATATCCAGTTGATTTTTAATTCCCTTCTTTTTCAATAATGAAGCTGCAGTCTGACTTACTTTTGAGCCATTTTTTAGCCAGTGTTCCACTCGATCCTTTTTAATTTCAAATTCATCATTAGATGGATCGTAATGTCCTAGAATTTCAATAAACTTACCCTTAATAGGATAAGTATGTTCTGTTAAAACCAATCTATATTTTGGTTGATTTTTTTTACCGATTCTCGTTAAGCGTATTATTAACATATACAGCAGTTTATCAAATTATAAATCAGGAGTCAATACTATTCAAAAATTAAATAGCGCCTACTTGTTTATTGACAGGTCTCGACAAGCCAAGGACTTTATTTTTGATGTCCGTCTTCTCTCTTTTCT
>JAUWOX010000041.1 GCA_030611905.1 bacterium | reverse complement strand
TGCCAAAGCAAAATAGTCAAAATTCTGCCAAATTGTATTATGGATGGGGTGAACATATGCAGGAAGGTCAAAAAAAGGCTTCGCATGGTTGGTTTGATTTAGATTTAAGTGAACCGGATGTAAAAGGACCATGGAAAATCGGCAATAGAAGAAATTATGTGACAACTGGATATATTTTTAATAACCCCAAAAAGTGGGCCAAGAAATATGTTGGAGGCAAAAGATTGATCGCAGGGAGATATCGTGATGGCGGACAGGGAACACAAGGACCATCGGCTATTGCTTATGCCCCTTGGCAGGATGGTAATCCACCGAAAAAAGGAGCAAAGCTGTCGAGCAAGGCTTTGCTAAAATATTCTTCTGTTTATAATGATCCTAATGCTAATCGTGCATTAAATGATTATGCTCATTCTGATCAATGGGCTGGCGGGGCTTGGATTAAGACCGGAAATAAACAAGCCATGATTTTTGTAGGGATAAAGGGTCTGGGTAAGTGCTGGTATGGATTTCGAGATGGAACTGTTTGGCCGGATGAGCCGCCTTATCCTGATGAAGGGCCAGGAGAGAGAGGCTGGTGGTCAGAGGATTTTGAAGCGCAGATATTATTTTACCGGGCAAAAGATTTGAGAAAGGTTGCTCGCGGAAAAAAGCCAACCTGGTGGCCTCAGCCATATGCAGTAAAAAAGATTGATAGCAAAATGTTTTATAAGCCTGAACATGAAATGCGCTACATTGGCGGTGTAGCCTTTGATCGTAGAAGAAGCAGGCTTTATGTTTTTGAATATTTAGGAGATCAGAGAAATGATCGGCCGATTGCGCATGTGTGGAAAGTGAAACGGTAAAAATATAAAAACCTAAAAATAAAAACAGCCTAATGTTAGAGCTGTTTTTTATTTGACAAATTTAGTTTTAAAGGATATTATAAATAATTCAGACGGAGAGAAACGAGGAGGGAGAGATGCAGACAATGCTACGACTGATAACGCTCTTTTTGATCATTTTGTCTTCCTGGGTCTGTGAACGAGGCACTGAGATGACACCCGAGACGCTTAAGAGGACACCCGAGACGCCTAAGATGACTCTAGAGATGATTGAAAAACAAATTATTGGGCATAGTGTCGAAACGAGATTTAGTAGATGGACTTTTTTGGCAGAGGAGCCGCGAGAAATAGTTATTCTGCGTAGTGATTATGATTGGAACACGGCAAAATTAGAAATCAGGATGAAAACCAGTGGAAAGTCATGGAGCAGAGGGAAAGAGGCTTTTGGCAGACTTCGCCTTCATTATAAATGGCATGATGGTCAGGGGGCCGAACGGGAATATTGGGATCTTTGGTCTGTAGAGAATCTAGATTTTAAGCTTAACTAGACTCGCACAGCATAGCAATATGCTGTTTTTTATTTGACAAATTTAGTTTAAAAATATATTATAGAGAATCCAGACGAGGAAAGACGAGGAGGAAAAGATGCGGATAATGCTGAAATTAGCAATGCTCTTTTTTATCATTTTATCTTCTTGGACCTGTAATCGACATCCCGAGATAACTACGGAGATGATTGAAAAACAAATTGTTGGGCATAGTGTCGGAGTGGAATTCGGCAGATGGACTTTTATTGCGAAAGGACCGCAAGAAATAACTATTCTGACTAGTCGTTATGTTGAGGACACAGCGCAATTAGAAATAAAGATGAAAATTAGCGGGAAAGTATGGTCTAGAAGCACTGAGGTTTCTGGCAGGCTTCGTCTCCATTTCAAATGGATTGAGAAACAATGGAAGCTTTTGTACATAGAAAATCTCACCTTTAAACGCAAATAGTTTTGTACAACAGTATAGCAATATGCTGTTTTTTTATATTTTTAGGTTTTTATTTTTTTAAGCCTAGTCGCATCTGTTTAAGATTCAAGATTTTCAAAACTTTTTCATCAATTTCTTTTTCATCCAATCTTCCGTCCTGCACTGCCTTTAGAACTTCTTCATAGACTTCGGCCTGTTCATCTGGGGAAGCGACTAAAAGCAAGAGATCACAGCCGGCCTGCAAAGCTTTAACAGCTGATTCTGGGACAGTGCCGGTTTTATTTAGCCCTTTCATGCTTAGGTCGTCAGTGATAACTAAGTCTTGATAGCCTATTTCATCTTTTAAAATATCAGTAATGATTTTTTTAGATAAAGTGGCGGGATTTTCTGGGTCAATATCTGGGTAAAGAGTATGTGAGGTCATAATAACTTTGGGATTGGCTTTTTTAATGACTTGCTGAAACGGTTTGGTGTTGTCTAGTATTTTCTTTTTAGAATCTAAGATCATGGGCTGGTCTTTATGAGAATCTATTTTGGAATTATCATGGCCGGGAAAATGCTTGGGAACATAAATCATTTTTTCTTGATCATAGCCTTTTGACATAGCCAGGCCAAGCTGGGTAGTTTGATCCAAATCTTTTTCAAATGTTCTGGAATAAATAAAAGCGTTAGGATCAGAGGCATATTCCAAGACAGGGGAAAAGTTCATGTTGATGCCAAGATCTAAGAGCTGTTTGGATCTTTTCTTGGCAATTTGTTTGGCTTGTTCTGGAGAAGTGATGTCTTTTTGGGCGGTTGATTCAATATTCTTAATTCTAGCAACTTCTCCGCCCTCTTGATCTGTGGCAATAAAAAGCGGAATTTTCTTTTTGGTTTGCTTGGCTTGGGCCTGAAGAACAGCAGTTAAATTTTTGATTTGCTTTTTGTTTTCAATATTATTTCCCATTAAAATAATACCACCGAGATTCCTTTCGTCAATCATTTTGCTGATGTAATAATTTGGTTCATAACCGTCAAAGCTGACAATAAAGAGCTGGCCGACTTTTTGTTCCAAAGTCCAATCTGCTAGAGGAAGTTTTTCTTCGCGTAAATTATTGATAACAAGCAAATACAAAAGAGCGATGACAATGATGATGGGAAGAAGAGCGAGGACTAGTTTTTTTATTTTCATATGAAAAATGTTGAGTATTATTTCATTTACATTTTAACAGATTTTTAGCCAAATAAAAAATCCCCTATTTTTAACGGAGATTTTTTATTGCCTCTTGCTTAAAATGTAGAAAGTAATGGGCGAGGTCATAACATAACCATAGAGAGCAACAAGCTCTGATTTGATTATAGCTATCTGTTTGTTAAATAACATTTAGGTTGGATTAATTGTCCTCTTCTTAAGCTATAAGATTTATAGACTAAGAAGAGGACCGCGGCTAGAGCAACCCGGAGGTTGTCTGGCGCGGTCGAAGTGCGGAAGGTGCGAGGGGGGCGCTAGTTCTTGGGGCGCCTCGACGGCGAATGTTCTTCGTAGCACTCTTTCCACGGACGAAGGGTTTCCAGTTCGCTCAGTAGCTTGAAGAAAACTCCCGGCACGAGCGCGTGGCCACCATTTGTCAGAGGCAGTGGTACCCACTCCTCTCCCTTCGTCGACTTGACCGATGGCTTACTTCTCCACGTACTTGTCGCGAAGATCCCCTCTCGACTGGAAGTCTCTTTTATGAGGCCTCCATCTTTCGTTCGGCTGATCGTGAGTTTCACGATCTGCCCGTTTGTTGCATGGCAGGTCATGATATATTGGGAGATTTTCTGGGCGGAAGCCTCGGACGTGAGGGTGAAGATGAGGGCGAAGGCGATGGCGAAGGTCAGGGCGATGCGCTTCATGGTGAACTCCTTGGCGTCTGGATTGAAAGGTTCTCTCTTCTTAATCTATAATTGAGATGTCGTAACTTGATTATAGACTAAGAAGAGGACCGCGGCCAGAGCAACCCGGAGGTTGTCTGGCGCGGTCGAAGTGCGGAAGGTGCGGATTGCGTCCCAGCAGAATGCTAGGGCGCCGAGACGAGGGCGGAGGCGATGGAGGAGGCGGCGGTGGTCGGAATCTGGAACACTACTCGGTACGAAACCAAGTATTGCTCGTTTCCGCCCCGCATGCCCTGGTAGTCGACGTGGTCGATTACCAACTGGAGCAGGTGGCCTTGCGTCGCGAACCAGGCCTCGAGATTGCTCTTGGCCGTGGCCATGGGATCCTCGGCGCTGTGGCCACTGACTGCCATGGGGATCTGCCCCACGACTGTCTTGGTTGTGGTGGGGTTGTGGATCAGGTCTTGACTGGGCGCGTGCGCGCCACAGCCAGAGATGAATGCAATAGAGAGAACGAGGGCGAAGGTGGCCAGTGCGATGCGTCCCATTTGATGCCTCCTGTGGCTGGGATCAGGTTCTTGCCTCAAAATTGAGAAAAAGTCGAAAATGTTGAAGTCATAATATTGAATATGTAATCTTGGCTTTCTCTCAAATCCGAGGCAAAATAGGTTTTTAGGTACTATGATTTAATTTTTCATAGAGCCTGTTATTATATATAATAGTCCTTTCCTTGTCAAGGGTATTTCTGGAAAATAGGCGTTTTTTGGCTTAAATAAGCCGTACGAATACCTCGAAATCGGGCGAATTGCGCGAATGGGGAGATGGCTGACTACGTCATTTTTGACAGGAAAGGCTTAAATAAGCCATTTTGATAAATCTGGGCTTAGATAAGGCAAATTTGGGCAAAATTAAACGGCTACTATCGTCGATAGTAGCCGTTCAGGAGATTTTTTATGGAATAAAAAAAAGACTCCTTTTGGAGTCAAATATCTATCCCTCTTGGAGCTATTCTTGTTTTATTCTTTTCCAGTTTCTGAACAGACTTACTGCGCATGCTGGGTAGGTGATGAAGCAAAAAGCCAATACCAACATGGCCATGATGTCAAATTCAACACACCAATACGAAGGTTTCTGGTGTTCGGTTGTTAACACGTAGATGGGAATCCAGAATACACCAGCAAAAAAAACAAGATCCAGCAATTTCCGAATTAACCAGAGAGCAATCTTTCTTGAGTGGCTGGTCATGCTTTTTCTCCTTCTTCTGGTGGGAGGTTTTCGTTTCCGTTTGGGCCAAGCATAGCCAATTTTTGACGTCGAGCTTTTTCATTTCCCCAGTCGTCTGATATATCAGCAAGGGCCAACGCCATTATGATAAGCGAGGCCAGGCAGAAAAAACCTGATATTATCATAGCGAAAAATGACATCTTACTGATTGCTAAATTAAAAGCAAGTCCACAGAAACAGAGTGAGCAAATAGTAGCCAATGCTATTTCTCTTTTGCAGTTATTTATTAGGAACGTGAGCTTACTAGGCATCGGATCCCTCCTTGGATTGAAAGGTGCGTAGTTTTATTTTATCATTTTATTAATGCCTGTCAATCAATCTGTGAAAGGTGTTGATTTATGATTGTTTTTGTATTATTATAAGGAATATATGCGCCCGTAGCTCAATTGGATAGAGTGCCTGGCTTCGGACCAGGAGGTTGTAAGTTCGAGTCTTACCGGGCGCAAGTGTATAAAATCTAAAAACTTAAAAACATAAAAATATGCTTTTGTTTTAGTTTATGTTTGTATGTTTTTATATTTTTAGGTTTTTAGGCAAGGGGCCCTTAGTTCCCTCCTACGTCCTTCGTTATGCCCAGGACTCCGGAGGGCAAGCATCTGGTAGAGCCTGCCTGCCGGCAGGCAGGCGCATCTTCGCCTACGCCTAAACCTTTGGGCCGATAGCTCAGTTGGCAGAGCGCATCCATGGCATGGATGAGGTTAGGGGTTCGACCCCCCTTCGGTCCATAGGCTTCGGCGGACAGGCATGGCATGGATGAGGATGAAAATTTTTGAATAAAAAATTTTCATAGTTCGATCCTCCTAGGGTCCATTTTTTTATACTTGAAAAATTAATTTTATTAGGTTAAAATAATTTCAAAACTCTTATGAAGAATTTTGAACTAAAAAGGAATATTGTATTTGAGAATAATGATCTTTTGATAATTAATAAACTAGCTGGTATAGTAGTTCATCCGGATAAGAAATATAAAGATAATACCTTAGCAGATTATGTTGTCCAAGAATATCCAGAAATTAAGAATGTTGGACAATCAGGTAGGCCAGGCATTGTACATAGATTAGATAAAGATACTTCGGGTCTAATAATTGTAGCTAAAAATCAGAAGACTTTTGATTATCTAAAAGATTTATTTAAAGAGAGAAAGATTGAAAAAAGATATTACGCTTTAGTTTATGGTATAATGAAAGAAAAGAGTGGCATAATCACTTATTCTTTGGAGAAACGAGGAAAAGTTCGAGCCAAACTAAGCTCAACTAGCAGGCCGGCTGTTACGCGTTACAAAGTGATTAAAGAATACGGGGAGGAATTTACTTTACTAGATGTTACGATTGAAACAGGCCGAACACATCAAATCAGAGTTCATTTGACAAAAATAGGCCATCCGATTGTTGGTGATAAAATGTACAAATTTAAAAGAGTTAGGCAGGCTGATCTAAATAGACAATTTCTTCACGCATATTTTCTCAAATTTCGCCTTCCTTCAGGTCAGACACATGAATTCAGGACTAAATTGCCTGAAGATTTAAAAGAGTTTTTACACGAATTAAAACAGATTTAAGACTGATTTTATGAAAATAACAGTAAGCGGCCCATTGGGTGCTGGCACAACAACTTTATGCAGGAATTTAAAAAAGGCTTTGGAATATCCTTATGTTTATGGCGGACAGATCTTTAGAGATATGGCTGAAGAGAAGGGGATGACTTTGGAGCAGTTTAGTGAATTAGCTGAAAAAGATAATAAGTATGATTTAGAACTGGATCGAAAAATGATGGATTTTGCTTATGACCATAAGGATGTGATTGCTGAAGGTAGATTGGCAGGCTGGTTTGCTCATCGTGAAAAAAGAGCTAAATTCTTCAAAATTTGGTTAGATGCCCCTTCTGAAATAAGAATGGAACGTGTGGCTCATCGAGAAAATGAGAGCCTAGACAAAACACGCGAAAAAATAATAACTCGAGAACAAAGTGAGACAAAGAGATATAAAAACATATATGGCATTGACATTTCTGATCTTTCGATATATGATTTAGTAGTTAATAATAGAGACATGGAGCAAGAGGAAACATTGGAATTTATTTTAAGCGCGCTAAAAAAACAAGGATTAAATATAGAATAATAATATTATGCAAGATTTAATTAAAAAGTACGAGAAAACTCAAATTAAAAGGAAAATGCCTGACATTAGGCCTGGTGATACCGTAAAGGTGTATCAGAAAATTAAAGAAGGAGAAAAGGAGAGAATCCAATTTTTTCAAGGCACAGTACTTAAAATTCATGGCGGATATGGCATGAACGGAACTTTTACTGTGAGAAAAAAATCTCTGGGAGTTGGGGTTGAAAAAATATTCCCATTCCATTTGCCAAGCATTACAAAATTAGAAATTTTAAAAAAGGGCAAAATTCGAAGAGCAAAACTTTATTACTTAAGAAAAAGACAGGAAAAAGCAGCGAAATTGAAAGAAAGAGAAGTGAGTACGGAAGATTTGGAAAAAATGGGATTTGATGAAATAAAAGAAAAAGAAGAAGCTAAAGAGAAATTAAAAACAGAGGCTGAAAAAAAGGATGTTCAGGCCGCCGATAAAAAGACTACGGCGGATAAGCCTGCGGATAAGCCTGCGGATAAAAATTCTGAGATTAAAGATAAAAAATAAAAATTAGCCGAGGTGGTGGAATTGGTATACACGCATGGTTGAGGGCCATGGGGTCTTTGGCCCGTACGGGTTCAAATCCCGTCCTCGGCATGTTTTTTGATAAGGGCGGTTAATTCCGGTCTTTGTACTATTGTGAATAGGTAACTGATTAAGGTTGTGTTGACTATTTAATTGCTAAAAGTTGGGTTCGTAGCTCAATCGGTAGAGCGCTTCGTTTACACCGAAGAGGTCAGAGGTTCGATTCCTCTCGAACCCATGTGGGCCGAGGTAGCTCAGTGGTAGAGCAAAGGACTGAAAATCCTTGTGTCGGCAGTTCGATCCTGCCCCTCGGCAAATTAGTCAAAGACGAAAAGTATAATGCGGGTGTCGTATAGTGGTTATTATATTACCTTGCCAAGGTAGGGACGGCGGTTCGATTCCGCTCACCCGCTTGTTGAGGCGTGGTAGCCAAGTGGTAAGGCAGGGGT
>JAUWOX010000130.1 GCA_030611905.1 bacterium | reverse complement strand
AAAAGATTCCGGAGGAAGCATGGAGATTTCTAGGCCTTGATCGGTTATTTCTACTTTGTCTGCGGCAAGTATTTTCATACACATGGCATGTTTAGCAAAGTACCACCAATTTCCACGATTTTCTTTTAATGCATCTAACATTCCTTGCCAAGCCTTTGGATCAAGATGAAGATCAGCAGCTTTGTCAGGCTGAATGATTTTCATGTACATGGCCAGAATAGTAAAGCCCCTCCAATTGTTATTTTTTCGACAGTATTCCGAGTGATCCAACGCTCCTTGCCAAGCCTTTGGATCAAGATGAAGATCAGCAGCTTTGTCAGGCTGAATGATTTTCATAGACATGGCTTGTATGACAAAGTTTGCCCAAATGGTCTTTTCCCGATTTTCTTTTAATACATCCAACATTCTTTGCCAAGCCTTTGGATCAATATTAAGATCAGCAGCTTTGTCAGGCTGAAGGATTTTTATGTACATGGCTTGTTGAGCAAAGTCCAACCATCTGTTAAGTTTCCGTAATGCATTTAATAAACCCAATATTCCTTGCCAGTCTGATTCTGTGATTTCTATTTCAGGATCGAACTTAAGTTCAGGAGTTGTTTCCTGTTCCACTGCTAAATCTTGGAGTTTAAGATCTTCGTCTGGTGATTTTTTTTCAAAATGTTTTCTTATTCCCATGTTATTTCGCTTAACTCGTTTTATATACTCTTATTTATAATTATAGCAGAAATTGGCATAAACACATATAGTGAGTTAAGTGTGGGGGTATATTATATTAGGTACTTAGTTCTAGGTGTGCGGGGGGGCATTAAACAAGATTCGGAACAAAGCAATCTTTATTTTCTCTGATTCTAGTTCTAACGTCCTTCACGAGCCCCTGCTTTGAACAAGGTATCTGTATCAAGACGTTAATTTTGATATTAATACCCCGAGTATTAAAAACAGAAACTTTATTCGAGGCATGTTAACGTGTAATTACAGGGGTCAAAATTTACACTTAGGTTTTAATCTTGACATAATTAAAGCCATATAGTACAATAAATAAGTTATCAAATAACCGCTTTTAGAAGCGGATTTAAATTTTATGGAAATAAGAAATATTGCAATTATTGCTCATGTTGATCAAGGCAAGACCACATTGACTGATGCTCTTATGTCTCAAACTGGCGCATCAAAAGAAGGGGTTAGCATGGACAGTAATGCTTTAGAACAAGAACGGGGTATTACAATATATTCAAAAAATACTTCAGTCTATTATAAAGATACTAAAATAAATATCGTGGACACTCCAGGCCATGCTGATTTTGGTTCCGAAGTCGAACGAGTTCTTAGATCAATCGATTCTGTTCTTTTAGTAGTTGATGCTCAAGAGGGCCCTATGCCGCAAACAAAATTTGTTCTAAAAAAATCATTGGATTTAGGCCTAAAGCCCATTGTAGTAATTAACAAAATTGATAAACCAGCTGCTAAGCCTGATGAAGTTCAAGAAATGATTTATGAATTATTTCTTGACCTGGGTGCCAATGATGAACAACTCGATTTCTCTACTATCTATACTATTGCGCGCGATGGTATTGCCAAGACCGATCTCGATGAAAATTCTAAAGACCTGACGCCGCTTTTAGATATTATTTTAAAATCAGTCCCAATAGCTTCTAGTGAAAAATTAGAAGATTTACCTTTTCGTGTACAGC
Organism: bacterium; assembly: GCA_030611905.1. Classification (GTDB taxonomy): domain Bacteria; phylum Patescibacteriota; class JABMPQ01; order JABMPQ01; family JAQVVF01; genus JAUWOX01. The sequence goes on along the minus strand of JAUWOX010000130.1, from coordinate 1,789 downwards.
CTTTTAATTTAGCTTATGATGATTTCCTTGGCCGTTTAGCTATCGGCAGAATATATGAAGGTAAAATAAAAAAAGGATCTCAAGTAATTGTCAAAGATGCTCAAAATAATGCTAGAGAAGGAAAAATTACAAAACTATTTACGTTTGAAGGTTTAAATAGAAAAGAAGTAGAAGAAGCAGGCGCTGGTGATATTGTTATGATCGCTGGATTGCCTGATATCTATATCGGAGAAACAATTTGCCAAGACAATACTCAAAAAACATTGCCCGCTATCAGCGTTGATGAACCGACAATCGCCTTGAATTTTCTTATTAACGATTCTCCATTTGCTGGTCAAGAGGGTGAGTTTGTAACCAACCGCCAACTAAAAGAAAGATTAGAAAAAGAATTGGAAGTAAATATTGGTTTAAAAGTAGACTTTGATTCAACTGACCATTACAAAGTCTATGGTCGGGGGGAAATGCATATCGCCATACTTTTAGAAAATATGCGACGAGAAGGTTATGAAATTCAAATTTCTCAACCGCATGTAATTGTTAAGGAAAAAAATGGTATAAAATCTGAACCATTTGAAGAAGTAACTATTAATGTGCCAAAAGAAATGTCCGGAGCAATAATAGAAAAAATGGCCAAGCGCCACGGCATAATAAAAGAGATCCATCCCGAACATGGAAATACGAGAATTATTTTTGAAATTCCAACACGTGGATTACTAGGTTATAAGAATGAATTTGTAATTGATACTAAGGGAGAGGGAATACTGTATACCCGAGTAATCGGTTTCAAGCCACATGTCGGCAATATTGAAAAACATGCAGTCGGATCAATGGTCTCTTTGGTTGCTGGCAAGGCTCTTGGATTTTCTCTTTTTAATCTTCAAAAAAGAGGCGAATTATATATCAAAGCCAATACTAAAGTTTACGAAGGAATGGTAATTGGCAATGTCTCTAAGGGGAACGACCTAACAGTAAATCCCATCAAGGGAAAGCAATTAAGCAATATGCGATCGTCCGGAGCAGACGAAGCTATTTGTCTAACACCGCCTATAGAATTAACTCTAGAAAAAGGAATTGATATTATAAACGAAGATGAATATTTAGAAATTACACCAAAAAGCATTCGTTTAAGAAAAAAATATTTAAATGAAATTGATAGAAAAAAACAATAAATAAATTTGAATTAGGTTATCCCCTTAATGTTAAAATAATTTTGTGTTATAATATAATTAATAAATCGTTATACATAATTAAAAACAAAAACACATGGCAAAAAAACCAAAAAACAGTCCCAAGGATCTCGTGGCCGCAATTTTAACTTTTACTGCCGGTATTGTAGTCTTTGTTGAAGCTTTATTACGTGATTCATTCAGCGTGGCTAACATTGTTATTAGTCTATGCTTCGTTATTTTGGGCTTTTATTTTCTGGCTCGCTACACTAATCCGAACGAATAATCTTCAGAAAACAAAAATCCGTTCACTGTCCAGAAAACAGAGCGTTCAAGCTCTGTTTTTATATACAATCATTTGTTTTACAAAATGTTATTTAACTATAATGTTTGTAAATATTATACAAAGCATTCATATCAAATACTTCCATTCAAAATTATACAAAAATTAATATAAATATATAGTAAATAAATAGCAAGATCTGGCAGAGATAAATAATTTTTGTTATACTTAATTTTAGTTAGCAGATATATTATAAAAAATAAAAAACAAAAACTATGTGTTGCGCATTTTTTGCCCTAGTCTTAATTGGCCCTCGGGCAGCCATATTAATGTGGTGGCT
>JAUWOX010000028.1 GCA_030611905.1 bacterium | reverse complement strand
ATTTCAACCTCTACCTCGCTTTTCAAAATATATCCCGCAACATGTACAGAAAACGTAGCATTTCCTTTTGCATAAGTAATCAGAATTGGCTCTGTTACAACTTCACCAAACTCATTAGTCTCAACTTCACATAACTTCTTTCCATTTATTCTAAAAATTACCTTTCTCTCACTAATTGCTACTCCGCCATCTCCAGCCACTGTCGCTTGCAAAACCACACTCCAATAATTTTCATTTTCAACTCGCACATCAAAAGCTTCAAGTCTAATTTCTCTAACTACCTGCTCCATTTTGCTCCCTCCTTTCGAGTTGTAAAGAACACCTCACTGCATTATGAACTTACAAATAAAAAAGTCAAGAAAAAAACTAGCCTTATAGACTAGTATTATATTTCTCTACCAAGATGCAATGAGATAACTTGTTCTGGCCTGCTAGTGGAAAAATATCCACAATATCCGCCCTCAGTTTTTATCTCGAAAACAGATACACCCCTCACGTCAGACGAACTAAGAAAAAGAGAAAACACTCCTTTATTATCAGTACATCCAGATTCCAAACTAACAAACTGTTGTTTAGATCCTCGCATTGCTCTTCCCATCGCACCCCTTGTTTCGCAAATTGATCCCACCTCTATCTCCCTATTAGCAAGAACAAATTCCCCAGAACCAGACTTCAAAATTAACAATATATCACATTCAAATCCATCCGAATCATTACGCAATACTGCTACTGCTGCCTGCATCTTTCCTGGCTGATACTGTCCAACAGCAACCGCATTAAAACCAACAACCCCAATCTCTACTCTCTCCTGCCTAGCTAAACAAACTTTCTTTCTAGCTACACCCCGACTATCAGTCTCAACTATCTCTTTTCTTCCACCTTTATCAAAAAATACCTCCTGATCCAACATTAGTTTTCCACCTTGCTTAACAACAACTGTCGTATCCCAAATCTGATTTCCATTAGAATCTATCTCTAAACGCTTATCCACAACTTCCAAAGTCGGTTTAGACAAACAAACATAACAAATATCTACTCCTAAACCACCGCCCTCGGGTACCACCGAAATTCTTTCGTTAGATCTAACCCTAAGTCTGTATTTCCAAATTCCATCTGTACCAGTCCTACCCAATAATTCTTGCTTACGAGATAATCTAATCCCAAGATTAATAACTACATGATCACCCTGTTTAGCCCTAATAACAACATCTTTAATCTGCTCAGACTCTCCTACCATCTTACTATCATCCTTTATTAATTCCAACCTTACCGCTGGCAACTCTAAATATCGCACTTCTTCCGTCAAATCTAAATCCTGTACTCTTATTTGACATACTTCTTCTGGGTATAATTCGATCTCTGTTCTAATTCGCCCCTGTCTATCAGTTATTAATGACCGAATATTGCGCCCCTTAACAAAAAGAATCTCCTGTCCCGCAACAACTCTATTTTTACGAAAAATAATAACTATTACTTCCCAAACTTGCTTCCCATCGCCATAAACAGCCACTAACTTTTTCTCAACATTCAAATCTAATGGAATCGCTTTCCAAGTCTCCCGTTCTTTTGTTTTCCTCAATTCAACTTCATAAGTCGGTGAATTAACAAAGATAATTCCCCTTTTTACACTCCCAACCACTTGTGCTGTAAACTGCACTTGTTTTTTATGGCTTGACACTAATAATGGCTCGGTTCTTGCTTCCCCAAAATCGTCAGTTGCTGTCCCAGCCACTCTTCCCCCATCCAATTTAAAAACAACTTCCCTCCCAATAATAGCTATATTATCCGCGCCAGCTACTGTTGCCTGCAAAACCACACTCCACTTATCCTCATTTTCAACTCGAACATCTAATGTTTCAAGTCTAATTTCTCTAACTACCTGCTCCATCTTGCTCCCTCCCCTCTGATTTTAAAGAGCTATCCCAAATCACCCCATTCTGACACAAAAAAAATATCTAGTCAATAAAAAAACGAGCAGAAAACTACTCACTCAAAACAAAAAGAACAAAAATCAACTAGCCAAGCTGGTATGCTCCTGATCGGAGAAAAAAAACACGACTAAATCGCACCTTTAATCTAAAATCCACCTTTCAGTGGATTTTTTTCTTTCATAAATATTTTCAAACAATATAACAATTATTATTTTTAATTTTTTAAGTTTTTAACGTCCCCCAACTATCACCCATCTCCACATCAACAATCAATGGCACATCTAGTTTACAAACCCCTTCCATGATTTCTTTAACTTTTTTCGCCACAACATCAATTTTATCTTTCTTAACCTCAAACACTAACTCATCATGCACCTGAAGTATCATTCGAGACTTATTAGAGAAATCCGATTCGAGATCCATTAGAGAAACGGCAATCATAGCAAGTTTAATAATATCAGCCGCTGTCCCCTGTATTGGCATATTTATTGCCATTCTTTCTCCCGCCGCTCTAACTCGGAAAGCTACATTCTCCTTTAATTCCGGCAAATATCTTCTTCTACCAAACATAGTTTCAACATAACCATCTCGTCTTGCTTTTTCTAAAATCGTTTTCATATAAATCGCAATGCTCGGAAACTGTTCAAAATATTCGGTAATAAATTTCTTGGCCTCTTCCCGACTAATTCCCAAAGCCTGCGACAATCCAAAATCAGACATTCCATACATCACTCCAAAATTTATTGTCTTAGCCGCTCTTCGTTCTTTTTTATCAATATCCTTAATATCCTTATTAAAAATTTTACTTGCAGTTGCTGAATGAATATCTTCTCCTGCTTCAAAAGCTTTGATCATATTCACATCACCACACATATGAGCCATTACTCTAAGCTCAATTTGGGAATAATCCAATGCTATAATTTTATTTCCCAAATCTGCCACAAAAGCCTTTCTAATCTGCTGACCAACATCAGTCTTAATCGGAATATTCTGCAAATTAGGCCCGGAAGAAGACAATCGCCCAGTAGCTGTTACAGTCTGATTAAAACTTGTATGCACTCGCCCATCTTTTGCCACTAACTTTGGCAAAGCATCTAAATAAGTATTCTTTAATTTAGTCAACCCTCGATATTCCTCAACTAACTCAATAATTGGATGAGCTTGCCTTAATTTAGCCAATTCTGATGCCGCCGTAGAAAATCCAGTTTTAATTTTTTTGATATCATCAGTCGAAATTTTTAATTTATCAAACAAGACCTCTTTCAATTGCATCGTTGACCTTACATTAAACCGACAACCAGCCAATTCATAGATTTTTGCTTCCAAGTCCAATAATCTTATTCCAAAATCTTTAGATAATTTTTTCAAAAAATCAACATCGATCTTCACCCCATTTCTTTCCACCTGCGCCAAAACTGGCACCAACGGCATTTCAATATCATCAAAAACCTTTTTCAATTTTTCTTCCACATCCAATTTTTCACTAAATTTTTTATACAGCTTAAAAGTAAAATCAACATCCTCGCCAGAATAAAAACACAATTTATCAATATCAATCTCTTCGATTTTTTTAGCTCCTTGTCCCTTACCAACCAATGCCTCAAAGCTCATCATTTCATAACCAAATTCTGAAAAAGATAAATCATCCAAGCTATGCCGCCTTGTCCCTGGATCCAAAACATAAGAAGCAATCATTGTATCAAAAATTTCACCCTTAACATCAATCCCTACCCGCCTTAAAATTTCCAAATCATATTTAAAATTATGCGCAATCTTCTTAGTCTCTAAATCTTTAAAAATCTCTTTAAACTTTTTAATCAACAATTCATAATTCACGATTCCTGATTCCTGATTCATTGCGACATAATACGCTACACTTTCTTCCCAGCAAAAACTAATTCCCAATAATTCAGCTTCAAAAACATTTGTACCGGTAGTTTCCGTATCAAAAGCAAATTCACTAACACTCGCTAATTTATCCACCAATTCCGCAAACTTTTTTTCTGTATCAACTAATTCATAACTAACACCTCGTTTTTCACAATTTTTTACTAAATCAAATTTTTCTTCCTGACCATCAAACAATCCACCCTGCTCCAAATCGTCCTTAGCCTTTGGCAAACGCTTTAATAAACTTTTAAATCCCAACTTTGAAAACAACTCTGCCACTTCATCTCGATCATAATCCTTTAACTCACATTTTTTCAAATCAAAATCAATATTAATATCCGTAACAATTTTTCCTAATCGCTTTGACAACAAGGCTTGCTTTTTGTTGTCCAACAATAATTTTTCTATTCTCGGTTTTATTAAATCCTTTGTCTTCCCATCTTCCAAAGACTTATACAAATTATCAAGAGTCTTAAATTCCTGCAATAATTTCACTGCTGTTTTTTCACCCACTCCAGGCACACCAGGAATATTATCACTCGGATCCCCCCGCAAGGCTTTATAATCAATCAATTGGTCCGGCCTTAGCCCATATCTCTCCACAACCTTTTTTTCATCATATAAGACAGTGTCCTGTACACTTCTCTTCATAGTATAAACCCCGGTATCATCATCCACCAACTGCAAAGCATCCAAATCCCCGGTCACAATAATATTTTTCACTCCACTTTTTTTAGTTAATGCTCCAATAATATCATCAGCCTCATAACCAGCAATTTCAAAATGAGGAATATTTAATGCCTCAACAACTTCACGAACTTTGGGAAATTGCTGATACAATTCTTTATCAGCTGGCGGTCTATTAGCTTTATATTCCTTATAAATTTTATGCCGAAAAGTCGGCGCTTTTTTATCAAAGGCCACCACAATATATTCTGGCTCTAAATCTTTTATTGCTTTTAACAAAACCGAAGTAAAACCAAAAACAGCATTAACCAGCTCTCCTGATTTAGTAGATAAAGGCGGAACTGCATGATAGGCCCGATGAATCAAAGCATTACCATCGATTAATAAAATTGTTTTCTTATTCTGTTTCATACAATTAGTATTTTATCACAATCTAACCAATTCAAAAAGACCAAGTAAATTACCTGGCCCTTTTATTATAAAAGATTCTATTCAAAATCATAATTATTCTGATCAGCTAGATTAAAGGGATAGTTCTTTCTAAAAGCCTTTTTAGTGGCTATGACAAATCTGACTTTCTTTAGGTTTCTAAAATAGAAGGTTGGCGAAAAGGTTCTGTTGGTTGATGAAATGCTAGCTAACTCGTTTAAATGCTTGAAGTTTCTGATCTTGAATTTGAGAGTGTTAGTTAATCTGTTTTGATAAACAGTATATGGACCTCGCCAGAGGTTTTTTCTGTCTTTGATGAATAGCCTTAGATTCTTTTCTTTAATGCCCTGTTTCTTGGCTAATTGAGCATCGGTATATCTTAAAGCTACTTTGTACTTCATTCTCTTTTTGACATTTGGCCAAGTGTCTTTTTTAGCCTTGCCGACATTGAGCTTAAGCTTGTAATAAGTTTTAAAGGCTCTCTTTCTTTTGAAAGCTTTTTTGTAGACTGATTTTCGTAGTATCTTGATGTATAGTTTTTTTCTGACGCTAAACTTTCTGGTGGGCTTACGGTAGAAATAGAAGTCAGTGTCGTTTTTAGTGTTGTGATAGGTTTTATCTAATTCTATGTCTTTGATCTTGAGTTCTCCGCCAGCGTAATTTTCTGTGGCATCAGGGGTTGGGGTTGGAATATTAATAGTGTAGTTTTCGGTATTAATGCTTTCAGAATTACCAATATTATCAACTGAAAAAAATTTAAGTGTAGTTGTTTCAGATATCTCAAGAGGTATAGAATATGTTGATGAACCTGTGGTGGGATCAGTGCCGTCTGTAGTATAATATGTTGCATCTACTCCTGACACTGAATCAACAGCTGAAAGAACTACTGTTTGCGCCGTAGTATAAATTCCACCAACCGGTAAAGCCGTAGTTACTGGCGCTGCCCCATCATAAGTAAAAGATTGATTAGTTGAGGCTGTATTTGTCGCATTATCAGTTGCTATAGCTACGATAGTATATTCTACTCCATCATCTAGATTAGATGAACTAATAGTATATGTCCAACTAGTCGGAGTCCCACTAGTTGCTAAATTCGTAGAAGCACTCTCCCATGAATCTCCATCCCAATATTTTGAATCAGAGTCACGCTGAATAGCAACTGTAGTTGAAACTACTCCCGATAAAGCATCAGACGCGGTACCAATAATCTGTCCCCAAGTTAAAGGACCATAATATGTACTGGACGGACTAGTTATTGCCACGGTTGGATCTGTTTGATCAAGCGTAATCATAGCAGTAGCAGTACTGCTTTCTTGCAATAATGCATCTCGATATTCAGCAAAAACAATCTTCATGCCTTCGCCAGAACTTAAAGTAAAATTATCTGAAGTAAAATAATCTTCCCACGAAGCGCCAGAAAAACTTTGATCCTCTGATAAAATCATTTGATTAGTCGTAAAACTAGCAGTACCAAATGAAGCGGACAAAGTCAATATCGAACTAGTTGAATTAGTATAAGCATCTCCTCCGTTAATAGAAATAGTTGGATTAGTCGGCACAGTTCCAACTGCATATTCCAGATAATCGTTAGTTGAATCATAATAAGAGATGTGAGGCACATTATTGCTATCTATATCAAGATTAGATCCCGTTGCATAACCTCCAGCATTGGTCCCAGAATATACTTTCATAGTAGTCCAACTGCCCGCACCATCACTATAAGCATATAAAAGATCATACGCATAAAAACCGTCGTTGCCATAATACTGCACAAAGGGATCATTATTACTATCCAAATCTAGAGAAGGATACCGGCCCTTAGGCCACCCCGCAGTCTCCCTAGTCCCCCAGGCCCCTCCAGATCTGTTTTTGTATCTAACTAACTTATTTGTATTGTCATAATAGGCCACATGCGGCACATTGCCACTATCAAGCTTCATTGAAGTCCTCCATATCTGATTACCATTATTATCAGCTGTTTCAATCGTCCAATCGCCAGCATCAGTACAATCAAGCCCTGAACAATAAGCATATTCTAAATATCCATCTGTCGCATCTGCATAACTAACATGGGGCTTATTAGAACTATCCAAATCCAGAGAAGGATAACCACCAACATTGTCAACGCTATTATCCACAGTCAAAAGAGTCCACATAAGACCATCATGAAAAGCATATTTCAAATTCCCAGCAGTCGAATCATAATAAGCAATATGCGGATTATTACTGTCATCAATTGCCAAAGAAGGACCGGTAGAACCAGCATTACAAGTATCATCCACAATCGCTACTGTCCAATTAATAGTAGCATCCCCACAATTAGCATCACAATACGCATAACGCAAATCCAGCCCCGAACTATCATAATAAGCAATCCTGGGATAATTATTACTATCTACGTCAATTGATGTCCCCCAGCCAGAAGTTCCTGTTGTATCCACCATAATATGATCCCAACTAGAACCGTTATAATAAGCATATCGAAGTTCATTATTAGTATCATCAAAATAACTTATATGTGCCCGACCAACTCCATCAACTTTTATAGAAGACCATTTACCAACATCAGCCGAACTATCAACAGTTGTTAATTCCAACGCCTTAGCTTTTTGCAAATTAAAACAGATGGCAATTACCAACCCAAAAACGATTGCTAAAGAAACAATATAAAACCTCTTCATATCTTATAAAATTAGTTAATTAGTACCCTTGTCCTCCTCACTATTGAATAATTCCCAGCATCATCATAACTAAATACCGAATAATAATATATCGTACTCCCCGTCGCTCTCTTGTCAGTAAACCTCTTATATCTTCTTTTTCTTAACTTTTTCTTCTTAACCTTTTTTCCCACACCCTTATAGACTCTTTTGCCTTTACTATATTTTACTGGATAACCTTTTTTACTTCTTCGAATCATAACACCTTTAAAATCAGTATTCTTGGGATTCTTCCACCGTAATCGAACATTACTCTTCTTCTGACGCGCTCTTAAATTTTTAACCGGTGATGGCGGAATTGTATCTCTTCCTTTGTAACTTCTTGGAGCCGACTTCGCATACTTCGCATTAGAATAATTATCGGATGCATCATAAGCATAAGCTGCATAATAATAATTCCGTCCATTAGTTAATCCGTCATCAACCGCACTATATCCAGTTCCATTATAAACCAAAAGCCCATCATCTTTACTAGTTGGATAACTACCTGATTTCCTTCGAATCAAAGCGCCTGCAAAATCAGAATTCAAAGGATTTGTCCAATATAAAGTTGCTGTCTTATTGCCTCCTATGGCTTTAAAATTAGTCACATCAGCTGGCGACGTTGTGTCTGCTGGCTCAACAAACTTTATCTGAACCGCCCCCAAAACAATACTATCCGACGTTGCCCGCACTGTTGCCGTTCCTCCGGTCGATGAAGTTAAAGTCGTTGTCATTTCACCGTCACTATTAGAATGGCCCGAACTTGATCCCAAGGTTCCTAAACTCGTAGTTAAAGTTACCTTTTTTCCAGCTGCCGTTACATTTTTACTATTTTTGACAGTAATTGATACAGTTGAACTACCTCCTATAGACAGATTCGTTGGTGATGCACTTGCCGAAGAATAAGATGCACTCAAAGGAACGACCTCTCCAGTTACAGCTTGTTCAGCATTTACTCTTCCATACCCATAAATAATATCAAAACCAGTTTCCCCCTTATCATCAGCATAACTTTTCATCAGATTCTCAATTTCCTGACCAGACATTGTTGGATTTTGTGCTAAAACTAGTGCCGCCACTCCAGATACATGAGGAGTAGCCATTGAAGTGCCTGATGCTCGAGTATAATACGTCCCTACAACAGAACCCATTGTTGTACCAGCTGCTCTTAAAGAAAGAGTGTCAACTCCTGGAGCTGATACATCCACTTCGTCTCCCCAATTTGAAAAAGAAGCTTTTGTATCATTATGATCAGAAGCCGATACTGTAAATACATTATCCAAACCAGCTGGTTGATAATAAGAAGTATCCCAATTACTATTACCTGCTGCTGCTACAAAAATTGCTCCTCGGCTGTAAGCATAATTAACAGCATCCTGCATACTCTCCGAAGCACCCCATCCTCCCCAAGAATTAGACAAAATCTGCGCACCATTATCCACCGCATATTGAGTTGACAAAACCGCATCAGAAAGATAACCAGATCCATTATTATTCAAAAACTTAACTGACATAATCTTAGAATTCCAAGAAACCCCAGCTACTCCTAAATTATTATTTGTTACTGCTGAGATTGTTCCAGCGCAATGAGTCCCATGACCATAATCATCCATCGGGTTACCATCATTATTATAAAAATCGTAGCCATAATAATCATCAACATATCCATTACTATCATCATCTATCCCATTATTTGGTATCTCATCTGTATTTGTCCACATATTTGCTGACATATCAGCATGATTATAATCTACTCCCGTATCAATCATTGCCACCACTACATCACTACTCCCAGTTGTTGTATCCCAAGCATTACCAGCCTGAATATTATACAAGCCATAAAGATCATAATATGACTGCCCCCATGTACCATAAGATGAATAATAAGGATCATCCGGTGTTGTTGTCATTATATCCATTCTGTAATTAGGCTCTGCATATCTCACATTTGAATTCGCCGAATAATCCTCAACTGCTTTCGTAACACTTTTTTTGTCAGAAAATTCTAACTTATACAAATTATTTAATTTCAACTCCTTCATCCCTTTAGCTTTTTTTAGAACAGTTTTGCCTACGTTAGACTCTTTGTCGTGCCCTTTACGCAATTTAACAATCTTCGTCACCTTAAATTTTCTGTTCAATCTCTTAATTGACTTCTTCTTCACCTTAGTTGGAGAAATTGAAGAAGCTCCACTCAACTTCTTTGATTTTGACTTCCTAAAAACATTCTTCTTGAAATTGACAATCAGCTCCCCCTTTTTGAAATCAGCCTTATTAATTGCATTTTTCTTCACTAATAAATCATCGTCGGCAGCCAAAGACCAATCAAACAACAAAAGACCTCCAAGGAGCACAAAAACTGCCCCCAATAAAACAACTAAATACCCTTTTTTCATTTGTTTTAGTTTTAATTATTAATATATTTAAACGGCTATTATCGACGATAGTAGCCGTTTATTGACCCATTTCTATTCAAAATCATAGCTATCGCTCATATCAGAACGATAAGCTTTTTTAAAAGCCTTTTTAGTAGCTATCACAAACCGAACCTTTTTTAGGTTTCTAAAGTAAAAGGTTGGTGAAAAGGTTCTATTAGTTGAAGCTAGTTCGGTGACCAGTTTGTAGTTTCTGATCTTGAACTTGAGAGTATTAGTATTTCTGTTTTGGTAA
>JAUWOX010000060.1 GCA_030611905.1 bacterium | reverse complement strand
AGGCGATTGATTGGTTGGCTAAAAAAGATATTAATCTAATTGTGACTTGCGATTGTGGAGTTTCTAACAAAGAAGAAATTGATTATGCTAAAGAGAAGTATGATATTGATTGTGTGGTTTTTGATCATCATCATGTGCCGACGAAATTTAGTGATGATTATATAATAGTCGATGCAAAACAAGATGGGGATAAATATCCGTTTAAGGAGTTGGCGGGGGTAGGGGTCGTGTTTAAATTAGTTCAGGCAATTGTTTCTCGTATTGATTTATCGAATGGCTGGGAGAAAAAACTTTTGGACTTGGTAACGATTGGGACCATTGCAGATTGTTGTCCAATTGTTGGGGAGAATCGAACTTTGGTGAAATATGGTATGGATATAATTAAGAAAACGGAGAGATTGGGTTTGCAGAAGTTAATGGAAAGCGCGCGCATAAGTCCAGAAGAGGTAACTGCTGATAGAATCGGTTATGTTATTGCGCCGAGAGTTAATGCGGCTGGGAGAATGGAGCGGGCTTCGGCTGCATACATGCTATTGCTTACTGATGATGTTAAGCGGGCAGATTGGTTGGCGCAGAAGATTGAGCAGACAAATAGTAGGCGGCGTGTTTTGACTGGCAAATTAGTTGATGAGGCAAAGGAAGAGATTGGTGAGGTGGGAGATCAAAAAGTTTTGATGGCGGTTGGTTGGAAATGGCCGCTTGGAGTAGTTGGAATTGTAGCGGGCAGGATTTGTGAAGAGTTCAGTCGTCCTACTTTGATTGGTGGCAAGGGGTTGAAAGAATGCGTTGGATCAGCGCGTAGTATTCCAGCTTTTAATATTATTGAGGCGATAAGTTCTTGTGAAGATATCTTATTGGAATATGGGGGGCATAAGCAGGCGGCTGGATTTTCTGTTAAAAATGAAAAATTAGAGGAATTTTATACTAAACTAAAGAAGATTGCCGAGGATAAGTTAAGTGTTGAGGACTTACAGCCGGTTATAGAGGTTGATACAGAAATCGATTTTAAGAATATTAATTGGGAGTTGTATGAAAAATTGTTATGTCTTGAGCCGCATGGAATTGGAAATCAGAAGCCAATTTTTATGGCGAAAAATATTCGGGTCTTGGATGCTCGTGGCGTTGGTCGGGATAACAAGCATTTGAAAATGAAATTGAAATCTGATTCGGAAAGCAAGATATTTGATGTAATTGGATTCAATCATGGACATCGGGTTGATGAATTACAGGGGGATGGGAAAATGGATATAGTTTTTGAGTTGGATGTTAATGAATGGAACGGAGAAAGGATTTTGCAATTAAGATTAGTTGATTTTAAAGCTTAGAGTTTCTTTAATGTGATCTCTAATGTAATCTTTATTAAAAGTTTTTATTCAAAATTTTTAATTTCAATAAGCTTTTAGCTTGTTTTTTTATTTTTTGGTATAATTAAGTAATAATTAATAATAACAAATTTATGTCAACAACAGATTATATTGATGCTAAAAAAACAAAAGAATTAGAAATTTATTCTGACGGAGGATCGCGAGGTAATCCTGGGCCAGCCGGGATTGGAGTGGTCATTATGAATTCTGATGGCTTGATAATAGAAAAGATATCTGAATATGTGGGAGAAATGACTAATAATCAGGCTGAATATATGGCTTTAATTATGGGTCTTCAAGAGGCTAGATTTTGTAAGGCTAAAGTGGTGCATTGTTTTCTTGATAGTGAGTTGGTGGTTAAGCAGTTGAATGGCAAGTATAAGGTTAGAAATCAGAATATGAAGCCTTTATTTGTGGTTGTGCAGAGTTTGATCAAAAACTTTGAAAGAGTGAAATTTAAGCATATTCCAAGGGATAAGAATGAGGCTGCTGATATTTTGGTAAATAAGGCGTTGGATAAGGCAACCTCATAATTTTGGCTTAAACAGGCTAAAAACTATTGCTTGACAAGTTCTTAGTGATATGTTAGTGTTTTAGTGTTCAAGTAGGTTGAGTGATCGTTCTCGTTATTTTTTAATGAGAAAGGAAAGTCCGGACATCCTAACTAATTCTAGTTAGATCAGGGTAGTTCCGAAATGGAACTGAGTATAAGAAGTGAATAGCTCATCTATAGTGAGTTGTTTATTTCGAAGCTAGGGAAAGTGCCACAGAAACTAAACCGCTAGTTAATTTATTAATTAGTAAGGGTGAAAAGTGAGGTGTAAGAAACCTCTCTCTGATAAGGTGACTTATCAGAGTGGTAAACCCTATCCGATGCAACCTTATATATATGAGGGCCAAGATAGATGATTACTATCCAGTGTAACTGGATAACAGAATTCGGCTTATAGACTTGCTTGGACATAAGAAAATTCAACATATCTTGTTGAATTTTTTTATTCTTTGAGGTAGAATATAAGTAAGAATTGAGAATAAAAGATTGAGAATTTAGGATCAAAAGAATTCCCAATTTTCAATTTATTAGATATGAAAAAATCAGAATTATTTTTTGCAGCGCTATTAGTCCCGTTAGATTTTGTTATGTTGTTATTAGCGGCTGTTTCAGCTTATTTTTTGAGGTTTACTCCATTCTTTGTAAAGTTAAGGGAGATTAGGTTTGATTTGCCCTTTTCTCAATATATGATATTGATAGCAATAATCTCTTTGGTTTGGCTGTTAATTTTTGCCATAGCCGGACTTTATGATATTAAGAAGAGAAGATTTGTTGATGATTTGTATTTAATATTGATGGCGGTTTCTACTGGCATGGCTGTGATTTTTGCTTATTTATTTTTTACGCAGGAGTTGTTTGGTTCTCGTTTTATTGCTGTGACAGTTTGGATTTTAAGTATTGTTTATGTAGTTGCTGCTCGGCAATTAATGAAATTTTTTCAAAGATGGTTATATAAATTCAATATCGGAGTTCATCGGGTGGTAATTGTGGGAGTAGATCCGATTAGTCGTCATTTGATTAAAGATTTTGATAATCCTTTTTCTGGATATAAGGTTGTAGCAAGAATAAAGAGGTTCGATGAAACAGTAGAAGGAACTTTGGAAAGGATTTCACAGCGCAAGGGGATTGATGAAATAATTCAAATAGATCCTAAATTACCCAAGGGCCAGGTGTGGTCTTTGATCGATTTTGCTGATGAAAGGAAAATAGATTTTAAATATGCGCCAGATCTTTTTGAGACGCAAGCGACAAATATTGATGTGGAGGCGGTGTATGGGATTCCAATTGTATATTTAAAAAGAACTCCGTTGGATGGATGGGGTAGGATTTTGAAAAGGATAGCAGATTTTGTTATAGCTGTTATACTGTTGATATTGCTGTCTCCTTTATTTTTGATTGTGGCAATAATGATCAAGATTGATTCCAAAGGCCCTGTTTTTGTGCAATTAAAAAGAATAAAGAAAGAAGGCGATTTTAAGATTTATAAATTTAGATCTATGGTTAAGGGCGCTCATCGGATGAAAAAGAAATTACTGAAACATAGCGAGAGAAGAGGTCCTTTATTTAAAATGAAAGATGATCCTCGAGTAACTGGGATTGGAAAAGTTTTGAGAAAGACTAGGATAGATGAGTTGCCGCAATTGTGGAATGTGGTTAAGAATGATATGAGTTTAGTGGGTCCAAGGCCGCATGAACCAACTGAGGTGGAAAAATATACAAGACATCAAAAGAAGGTGTTGGGAATAAAGCAGGGAATGACTGGTATGGCGCAGATTTCAGGTGCATCGGATTTAAGTTTTAATGAAGAGGTAAGATTGGATACTTATTATATTGAGAATTGGTCACTGTTGTTGGATTTGCAAATATTTTTGAAAACGATATGGATTGTTATTGCAATGAGAGGAGCAGTTTAGAGATTTAAAGATTAAAAATCAAAATGCAAAGTTGTAAATCAGAAATTTATGTTTTGAATTTGATATATAATTTTAACATTTAATATTGTTATGAAAGTTGCTTTAGTTCATGATTTTTTAAACCAAGTTGGTGGAGCTGAAAGAGTGCTTCAGATTTTTCATGAGATTTTTCCGAGAGCCCCCGTATATACTATTACATATGATCACACTGAGACACGGGGGGAATTTAGGGATATGGATATTAAAACCTCTTTTATTCAGAGATTGCCTTTTGGGATAAAGCAGTATAAGTGGTATTTGTCAATGATGCCGGCGGCAATTGAGCAATTTGATTTTTCAAATTATGATATTGTTTTGTCTGATTGTTCAGCTTTTTCTAAGGGCGTAATAGTTCGTCCGGAAACTTTGCATATTAGTTATATCCATTCTCCAACTAGGTATTTATGGAATGATACGCATAGTTATACTGAAGAGATAAAACAGCCGGGAATGATTAAAAAGATGTTGCCTTTGGTTCTGAATAAAATAAGGACTTGGGATCATTTAGCGGCTCAAAGAGTTGATAAGATGGTTGCTAATTCAAAGACAGTGGCGGAAAGAATTAGAAAATATTATAACAGAGAAAGTGATATTATTTACCCGCCAGTTGAAACTTCTAAATATAGTATTTCTGGTGAAGTTGCTGATTACTTTCTGATCGTTTCTAGATTAAGGCCTTATAAGCGTGTCGACTTAGTCGTTGAGGCGTTTAATGCGTTAAGACTGCCCTTGAAAGTTATTGGAGCCGGGGAGGAGTTGGAGCGCTTAAAAAAAATGTCCAATGACAATATCGAATTTTTAGGTCCTGTTTCTGATAAAGAAAAAGCAAAATATCTTTCTAAGTGGCGGGCTTTTATTCATCCCCAGGAAGAAGATTTTGGCATAACTGCTTTGGAGGCAATGGCCTCTGGTCGACCAGTGATCGCTTATAAAAAAGGTGGAGCTGTAGAGACGGTCATACCTAATAAAACAGGGATATTATTTGAGGATCAAACGCCTTGGAATTTAGTTGATGCGGTTAGAGATTTTGATTATAAGCAATATGATCCAGAAGAAATTAGGAAACATGCCTTGGATTTTGATATAAAATTATTTAAAGATAGAATCGAGAGGTATATATTTGATAATTATGAGGAATTTAGAAAGGGACGGGAAGAATATTTTAGCAATAAGTAATTAGGCAATTGAGTAATCGATGATTAGATTACTTGATTACTTAGTTATTAAATTATTTAAAAAAATATGAAATCAAAAAATTATGTTGATGTTATTGTGAGGCATAAGTTTACAGTAATTGCGATGATTATTTTGTGTGGTTTATTCGCCTTGATTTATTCTTATGCTAAGCCGCAGGCATTTAGTTCCAATATTTCAATGTCTTTTCATCGGGTAAACAGAGAAACGACAGTTGATTATCAATATGATAATTATTATTCTGGTAAAGCAGTAGAAATTTTGTCTAATACTGTTTTGGGATGGTTAGAGACGCCGAATGTTATTCAAGAAATTTATGATGAGGCGGGAGTCAAGCCGGATGATATTTATAAAGACACTAGAAAGTTTAAACCAAAGCAGGTTTCGGCGCATCAGGTGGAAGTAAAGGTGGCTAGTAATGACAGAGGGGATTTAGAAAATTTATCGGCAGCGGTTGTTTCTGTGATGGATAAAAAGGCCAAAGAACTTGAGATTACTTCTAATGGAAAAAATTCTTTTGATGTTATTTCTGAAAAACCTATAATTGTGGAAGTAAAATACAACCCCTTAATGTTGACTTTGATTGGATTAGTGGCGGGATTGTTTTTGGGAATAGGTTTGGCATTTTTGTGGGAGTATTTTCGTGGGAATGACGAATGATTTTTAAGGGTAAAAAGAGTCATAAAAAGAGCTAAAAGATAAGAGAGCGGAAGGTAAAAGGAGAAGGAAAAAGATGATGAGCATAGTCATTTTGGTATTTTTTTATTTTTGACTTTTTATTTTATGATTCTTTAGTTCTTTTAGCTCTTTTTCACTTCTAAGATAAATTATGAAAATAGGAATAGACATTAGGTCATTAATGGAAGGGAAGAGAAGTGGAGTGCAGGAATATTTGATTAATTTAATGCGCGCTCTTTTTGTAATCGATAAGAAGAATGAATATAAATTGTTTTGCAATGCTTATAAAAGGGTCGGTTTGGATATAAATGAGTTTGTAAAATTTGATAATGTGAAATTATATAAATATAATTATCCGAACAAGCTTTTGAATTCTGGTTTTATGGCCTTTGGTAGGCCCAAGATTGATAAAATGATGGGAGGATTAGATGTATTTTTTGCGCCGAATATTTTATTTTCTGCTGTGTCTTCTGATTGTAAGTTTATAACGACTATTCATGATCTCTCTTTTGATTATTTTCGACGTTTTTACTCTTCCAAGAGAAGGTTTTGGCATCATATTGTTAGCCCCAAGAAGAAGATTAAGAATTCAGATGCAGTGATTTGTGTGTCAGAGTCAACGGCAAGGGACTTGGTTAATAAGTATGATGTTGACGAGAATAAGGTTAATGTTGTTTATTCTGGCGTAGTGACTAGTTATCCGTTATCTGTTATTCGTCCCCAGGTGCGGTTGTTGAGCTAATGCTCTGGATTACATGAACATATGATGTCGCTGCAACTTCACAGTCCCATGCAATTCTTGCCGAAAATGCCACCTGATTTGTCAAGTAGTGCATTGTATCCTGTCCGAGTGAAACATATTCCATCCGCATTTTCCATTTCCAAACAAACT
>JAUWOX010000109.1 GCA_030611905.1 bacterium | reverse complement strand
GGCCAGAAAGAAAAAACTTTTAGTTTTAATCTAATATTGTGGGAATAAGAAAACATTTTGAGAATAAACCATCTGACGAAGATCTAAAGCTTCAGGATTTGAGTTTGGAACAAGAAGAAACAAAACCCGAGCTCCAATTCGATCCAGAAACAGAAATCACAGAATCTGATTGGCAGGCAATGAAAGATGAATTAGAAAGTTATCGTCAGTATAATCGTTGGTGGAATTTTGCAAATCAAGCCATGTGTCTTAACATTCTTTTTCCAGACAGAACTGCAGAACTTAATTTAGATTCAGCTTGGCAGGGAATGAAACAGAAATTAGAAAGTTTTCGCCAGAATAATAGTTGGCTGGCTTTTGCAAATCAAGCCAAGAGTTTTAAAATCCTTTTTCCAAATAGAACAGCAGAACTTAATTTAGATTCAGCTTGGCAGGGAATGAAGAATGCATTAGAGAGCGATCGTCAGAGTAATCGTTGGCGGTATTTTGCATAACAAGCCATGAGTCTTAAAATTCTTTTTCCAGACAAAGCGTCAGAACTTAATTTAGATTCAGCTTGGCAGGGAATGAAAGACCAATTAGAAAGTTCTCGCCAGGATAATGATTGGGGGGCTTTTGCATACCAAGCCATACATCTTAAAATCCTTTTTCCAAATAGAAAAGCAGAGCTTGATTTGAATGATTCAGCTTGGCAGGGAATGAAACAGAATTTAGAAAGTAATCGTCGGTTTAATAATTGGTGGCATTTTGCAAATCAAGCCATGCGTCTTAAAATTCTCGCCGCAGACAAAGTTGAAATAACAGATCAAGGCCTAGAAATCACTATGCTTCCTCCTGAATCTTTCAAATCAGAAAAAAAGCCAAGACCAGAGAGAAAAAACTTTTAGTTTAACTAATAAAGTCATTAAATACAAAAACAGAGCTTAAATGCTCTGGTTTTTTATTTATCAACGATACCGCACCAAAATACAGAGGCTCGTGAAGGACGTTAGAACTAAAATCAGAGATAGCAATGACTGTTTTATTCCAAGCCTTACAAGCAATTAAAAAAGAGAGGCATACGCCCCTCTTTTTTGTGATTTACTTTAAGCCGATTGCGAATGAATAATTCTTCTTCTTGAATTTAGTAAAATAGCTAACAATAAATCGTCTTTTTTTTATCTTATGTTTTACTTTGGCTTTTTTCCAGAAGTTCTTGATATTATCCCAGTTTGATTTTTTTGTTTTGTATTTAAGATAGAGATCTGCTTTTTTAAGTCCCTTGTTTTTCTTTCTTAGATTCTTAAACAACTTTTTAGTATATTTAAAAGTTACTCTGACTCTAAAAGTCTGCTTTTTTTTCTTTTTCTTGTTTACTTTGTATTTTCTTAGATTGGTTGTTAGTTTCCAATATCTCTTTAGAGTTTTCTTCTTTTTCTTTTTCCACTTTGGAGGATATTTATTATGTTTCTTCCATTTCATCCAGTATTTATTATTCTTGGTTAATTTATTAGGAAGTTTTTTGAAATAGATAGTAAGGGCTTGGCCTTTGAGGGTTTGTTTATTGAGAGCGGATTTGAGAGTAATTTTTTTGCCTTGTTCAAGATTTTTCTGTTCTTGCTGACGCTGTTCTTTTGCAGTATAGGCACGTTTCCAAACTTTGGCATAAGAACCAACATTACCACTCGCATAAATGCCATCAACGCCTAACATCAAATAAGATGCCGTGGCGCTGCTTGAATCCATTCCCAGTGTCGCTTCTTCGCTCCAAGAATTATTTGAATAAGACCATATCTTTGCCGCCCTATATCCACCCGTAACTTCTTCTTTTCCGCTAGCATAAATCACGCCATTCAATTCCAATAAATCATATATACTACCCTCACCCGTAGCTACAAAATATGTATCCGACCATACACTTCCATTAAATTTCCAAACACGACCATAATCACCGCTATATCCCCCGGCATAAATCGAACCATCAGAAGCTAAAATACAAGACGGAATATGAATATAGGAATCATTATTTAAATTCGCGCCAAGATCCGTCCAACTATCCCCTGAAAATCTATAGACATTAATATTATAGTCACTATAGGTAAACTTTCCCATTGCATAAATTAAACCATTAGAAACTTGAAAAAGAGATCTAATCGAAATATTATTAGTATCTAATCCTGTATCTAACCAATGACCTTCAGAATATTTCCAAACTCTGGCATACCTTTGCTCATTATCATAAAAAACCCCTCCTGCATAAATCGAACCATCAATAGCTTGTATAAGCGAATAAACATTACCCTCAACATTTAAACCAGTATTTAACCAATTGCTTCCTGAATATTTCCAAACTCGGGTATAATATTTATTGATACTATTATCATAATAAAATCCTGTCGCGTAAATTAAATTATTATCAGCTTGGATAAAATCATAAATATTACCTTCTTCATTTGAACCAGTACCAGTATTTATCCAATTATTGTCTGAATATTTCCAAATTCTAGTATAACATCTATCTTGATCACTATCACAATAACGTCCTCCTGCATAAATCGAACCATCAATAGCTTGTATAAGCGAAGAAACATTACCCTCAACATTTAAACCAGTATCTGACCAACTAGCACCTGAATATTTCCAAATTCTGATATAATCTTTATTTTGAATACTATCATAATACCCTCCTCCGGCATAAATTGACCCATCAAAAGATTGAATAAGAGTACTAACATCACCCTCAGCATTCAAGCCAGTATCTGACCATTCAGCTGCTTTTGCTTGCTTTGATACGCCCAATAAACCAAAACAAAATATCACAGTAATAATTACGCTAAAAATCAAAATCCAATAACTTTTTTTCATTTGTTTTTTATTATCTATTTATATTTATTTTATTATAGCATATTTAAAAAAGTTGCACAATAAAACAGAGCTATTGGCTCTGATATTTGACTACAGAGGCTCGTGAAGGACGTTAGAACTAAAATCAGAGAAAATAAAAATTGCTTTGTTCCGGATCTAGTTTAATCCCCCCCGCACACCATATAATAAGTACCTAATATAATATACCCCCACCTATTACTTACTGATTGCTTTTTAATTCCTTGTATTTTGAATCTTTAAAAGGATAATGCCACAAAGACTCGGAATCAAAGGCCTGTAAACCTACAAAATGATCAGCTACATATACATAATAGTTTACTTCCCATTCTTGAACTTCTTCCGGAGTGCTCATTTCATATGTTTGCTTGTCCAGTTCATAGGCTTTTTTGTCATCATAAAGAAGAATATTGCATTGTTTCTTACACTTATTTGATTTTATTTCTTTAGCAATTTTCTCAAGGTTTTCTTCTGATTCGCCAGTACTAACCAAATAAAAATGATTTTCAATTAGGACTCGATCGTCATATTCTAATTCTTCATAAAATGGTTCTTCTTTTTTCTTAACTGCTTCCTTTTTTTTGTCTTCTGTGCCGGACTGATCAGATTGTTTTTCACTAGCTTGCTCTTGAGTCTGCTCTTGTTGCTGGAGTTCATTTTGTTGATTTGAATCTGGTTCTGAAAAAATCACTATAAGAATTATAACAAAGAAGACAATACCCACCGTAATCCAAACCTTTAAATTACCTTTTCCTGTAAGCCAATGCCAATCACTTTTTTTATTTTGTTGTGGCTCTAAATTTTGAGGAGTTTGATCGTTCATAAAATTAAATTATTTATTTATGTTATAATATTCTTGCGGGACACTTTACCCTCCTAAGTTTAAATCGTTCCGCCAAAGAAGGCTCTGCAAAGAGTTCTTTTTTGTTATTCTGCTAGTCCTGCTTTTATTATTTAATACTTTTATATAGTTTCATATTCTTCCAGTGCCTTTTGTAAAAAATAAAACTTTCGGGCTTACTGCAGTGGGTTATCATAGCAGGTGTGTCTTCGTGGACTTTTTCACAAGTATAATAAGCATTCCAAGAATCTTGATAGCCGTTTATGTAAATTCCTTCCAAATAGGTCATAATCATTGCTGTAGAAGATTTTTGCAGGTATCTAATATTTCCTACCTTTTTGTAAATATTACTAAGCGTTGGTTTTTTTCCTATTTTTGCACTTACGCCTATTGCAAGCGTTGAAAAAGCCCCAAGCATAAAGCCAGCCAATACTGCTA
>JAUWOX010000020.1 GCA_030611905.1 bacterium | reverse complement strand
TCCCATCATTGCTCTCGTCCACTACGGCTCATTATCTTCAAGGCAGGATAAAAAGTTCACCGGCGGTCATTTCTTTGTTATGGTTGGATACCGAGATGACGGCTTTTTTGTCAATGATCCAAACTTTTGGGGAGAATATAGGAAACACGGTGATCACCACTTTTATAAAAGAGATGAGTTTACAAATGCTTGGAGTAATTGCTGGCGGGATGGAAATCCCAACAAGTCTTATTTAATTATTCTACCAAAAGAAGAAAAAGAAGAATCTCTTTTAGGACAGTCCAAAGAATATTGGGAGCAAGTCTTAAAAGAAAGAAAGGATTTTGAAAAAGAAGTTATTGAATTAAGAGAAGCAAATAAAAACTACAAAGAATTTATAGATTTAATTTCTCAACAAGGCTGGTTAGACTGTGAACCAAAGACAGAGGAGTTAAAAGGTAAAATTCAAGGGCTTCTACAAGTTGAGGATGGTAAAAATACGGCTGAGGGAAAAGTAATAAAACTTAAAGAAATAATCGTTGAAAAAGATAAAATCATTGAAAATCAGGAAATTGATTCAACTAAGCAGCAAAAGCTAATGATAGATAGAGGGATAGAGTTAAAAACGTGCCAGACAACGGCTAAGGAAGTCCCCGTGCTTAAAGAAACAATAGAGAAGCTTAAAAAAACACAGCCAATTAATGATTATAATGATTTTCAGTTAGTGTTGGAGATTTTAGAAAGACGGAAAGAAACAATAAAAAAGATTCTTAACAAAATTTTCAAGAAAAAACTGCCCTCGTAGTCCTTGGGAGAAAACCAGAGCAGATGTAATTATCATACCAGAAATTTTGGTACTTGACAAAGAACCTTAAAATAGTCTATATTTATCTTACGTCTCACCTTGCGTGAGCGTCCCTACGGCAAGCGGGGCAAACTAAATGAACGAAAACCTGTTTTTAATTCTGGCAAGAAATGACTTGCCAAGTTCATTTGGGCTTGCCAGAACTAAGAGCAGGTTTTTTTTATGAGCAACTATATTCCTTGTCCGAACTGCAAAAAAGGCTTCAAGAAAAACTACATTCGCTGTATTCCCCATGAAAGAATTTATTTATTTCATTGTTTTAACTGTGGAAAATTCTTAATTGATAAAAATAACGAAGTCGTGGGTAAACCGCAGAGGAGCGACTTAAAACAATTAGCTCTGGTTTAGGTGATGCCTGTGGGCGGCTATTGGAAGCCCACCTTATACTGATATAAGTCAAGGCGTGATTGGTAAGCCAGCCGACCTTTGGGTGACACTCAATAGCAAAGAGAAACCCCATGAGAACCAGTCCGACCAAGCGTCAGAGAGAAAACTGAACAAACGCCGTCGTAAAAAAAATTGCTACAATTGGGGCGGTAGCTAGGATGCTTCCTTTCCTGATCTTTAGTATAAGGAAAAAGAAATTAAAAAGAAATGAAAGAAACTCCGAAAAACAAAGAAAGACTACCTACACACACTAATTCAATTATCTACTGGACTATCTATTAAAGAAATTGACCAATTTTCAAAGCGGTTTTCCAAAGATGGCAAAATTCTTTTCTATAAAGCATGGATTTATCTTGTAAATGTTAATAAATATCAAAATTATACAGGCGGAAAGAATGAAATAGCCTGTCAGAGAGAGCTAAGTATCATTCCAAAGAAAGTAAAAGAACACTTTAAACGATACTGTATAGATACCCTATCAATAGGGTATCTCGCGGTTGCAGATAGTCTAAGAAATAAGAAATCAGAAACTAGTAATGAGAAAGAAGAAGTTAAAGATTTAGATGAAATAGTTAAGAAGATAAAATGAAAAACAAAAAAGACTATTAATACAAGACATTTTGCCTCTTGACAAGACAGGGTGAGTTGTGATAGGTTACTCTTGATGAACAAACCTCAAAAAAATAAATTCCAAAAATCTTTAAAACGGAAGGGGGTGAATTATGAGCGGAAAAGATGATTTAATGAAAAAAGCGGCTGAGATAAAAGCAGAAGTAGAGAAAGAAAAAAAAGGAAAAATAAAAGCGGCGGAAAATGCTTTGATGACAGTCCGGCAGAATCCGATACTGACTAAGATGTATAAAGAAAATGCCGAGGTGGGTGCGGAAAACTTAGTCGGTGAACTGCCTTTGTTAAAAGTTCATGCGGTTGGCAAAAGCATTAAGAATAAATTAGCCGACGGAAGCGATCCGAAAGATGGTTGGTTTTTTTACCGGCCGGCAAGAGAACAGTTTAAGGAAATTGAATGTCATATCTTAACTATCAGCCGGGGATTTAGAGCAGAAGGGATGCAGGGAAAGAAAGATGTTTTTAATCAGCTGATGGCTGGTGTAATTGTTAATAACGGCGAAATTAAGCCTTTTATTACTTATCTAACAGGTCTGAAACTATCTCCGATGTGGGAGTTTGGCAAAGAAGCTTCAAAGTATACAAAGGCAAGGCCAGTCCCGGTTCCAATGTTTGCTTTAAAAGTAAAATTGACAACTGAAAAGGTTAAACACGCCTATGGCGAATCATGGATAATTAAGTTTGAGATATTAGAAGATAAAAATGGGATGCCGATGGTTGTAGTTGATGAGGAATTCTTTAAATACTTAAGGGATCATGTAGAAACCGTCAAGGATACAATCGCTTCTTTAATTTTTGCTAAATCAACAGAGCAAACTGTAGAGAGAGAGGAAGAAATACCTTTACCACAGGAAGAAGGAATAGAGAGCGACAAGGCTTTTTAAGTCTTGTGAGTGTTGTTTAGTGTGCGCTAGACAACACTTAGGAAGGAGTAAAAATATGAAATGCAAAATATGTCATAAAAGAATGACTTGCAATGAAGAATGGAGAGTAATGCGTTATCCGAGACTAGGACAGACTTGTGATGAGTGTCGCGATGTACAGTGCAGGATAGAATTTAGAAGGCAATGGAGAAAAAGGATTGCTGAAAAACGTTGGCAGTTGGATCAAAGCAGAGTTTAAAGGAAAAACTTTAGTTGCTATCCCGGGTCAGAAGTTTAACGAAGGACACGCGTTAATAAAGCATGGGGAAGATTTTATGCAGGTAGTTAAAAAAGAAGCTTTGCATGAGATTGATTTTGAGGATAAATACGGCCGGGGCAAGAAATACACTTTGTATTATGGCAAGAAATACACTTTGTATTATTATGAGTGGAAGCCAACCGGGCAGACAAGGTTATTTTAAGACTTGACAAGTTTGGTTAGGTGGTGATAGGATTAGAACATGATAAAATTAATGACGGTAAACCAAATATTTCAGATGACCAGCGTGCCAATTAAAACTTTAAAAGCATACGCTGATAAAGGCGAAATTCGTTGCAAAAGAAATCCTAAGAATAATTACCGGATGTTTAAATTAATGGAAGTTATTGAGGATTTGAAAAAGTTAAATATAATCGCTTCTTAAGTAATGAAAAAATACCTGCTCGGAATAAGTATAGGATTAATAATAGGATTAAGTATCGGAGTAAAACATGAAGGAAATAAAGATCATGAAATTATCAGCCCGATCCCAAAATCAACTCCGTCACCCACTAGTTCGCCAACACCTACCAGAGTATCTTGGTATGAGGAAGTCAGTTGGTATGGTCAAGAGTATTGCGAAAAATTTAACCCGGCGTGCATCATGGCTAATGGTGAGCCTTTTGATGAAAATGCTCTTACTTGTGCTTGTTCCGATCGCTATCAGCTTGGCGATTATCTTAGAGTTTCTTTCAAAGGCAAGTCGGTGGTTGTCAGATGCACGGACAGGGGTTCGTTCAAAGATAAATATGGTAGAAGTCTGGATTTGGCTAAGAAGGCATTTCTGGTGCTTGCCGGGACGGAAAAGGGATTATTACGAGTGCAGATAGAGAGGATAAAATGAGTGAAACTGTCAAAATCAAAATCATAAAAACTCATGATAATTTTATTTTTATTATTGTTGAAGGCAAGCTAACTTTGAAAATGCGGAAAGCCCTTAAGGAACTTGTAGAATTATGAGTGACAAAAATAGGCTTGGATTTTATTGTATATTTTTTGGGATATGGCTTACCTTGATTTGGAAACCGCTTGGCTTGATAATGTTAATTATATATCTTATTAGTGATGAATTATGATCTGGGAACTCTTAGAACCATTAGTAGCAATATTAGTTTGGATTTATAGAAAGGTGGTGAAATGTGATTGAAAAAATAGGATTTTTGTTATGTAAATATCTCAAATGGCATAGAGTTGATAAAATTACAGAGAATGATGGATGTAGCAATCACGGGATTTGTAAGTATTGTGGAAAAGAAGTTATGCAGGATAGTACAGGAGCTTGGTTTTAAGAAATTAGCTAGGGTTCACCTTCCCAGTCAGCCCTAGCACCAAGTAAAGAATAGAAAGGAGGAATTATGGAAAGAGATATACCGATACCGACAGCCCTTGCGGAAACTGCCCACCACCCTTTCGGATAGCGACCACTGCGACATGATGGCAAACGGAAGGCAATCTCCGTATCGCAGTGGTATACCGATACTTTGTAACACATTAGCTAAGTATTTAGAAGATAGGGTAGTAAGCAGGTAAAAAGAAAATAAGGTCTTAGAAAATACCGACAAGATAAAAAATATGTAAAACAAAACAATAAAAATTATTATTGTTTGTTCATAAAAAAGACCCTTGCGATTAAAGCCTAAGGGTCTTTTTGTAAAACGATGTTTGACACTCTTAAATTAGAAGCAAAGAGTAACTTTATTATAAGGGATACAGGCCTAAAATTCAAGAGCCATTCAATAACTGATAAAGAATAGAAAGGAGGAATTATGGAAAGAGAAAAAATGATAACTGAACTTTCTAAATCTCACAAGTGGTTATTTCAGTTTTTCAAGGAATGGTTTTATGAGTTTGTTAATGCTAGTAGTGGTTGTGAGCCAAGTAAAGAATATGAATGGCAAGCTCTTGATTTTTTCAAAAGGTATGTTCATTTTACCGAGAAAAAAACTAAACGATTTACCTCTTAACTTAAAAAAAGCACAGGGCAATTTATAGAAGTTTAAGAATAGAAAGGAAACTATGAGCTTTAAACATACTGGGCCATGTGAAAAGGATTGTGGTATACCGATACTTTGTAACACATTAGCTAAGTATTTAGAAGATAGGGAAAAGAAAGACGAAGAATTATTTAAGTTGTTTAGCAATATTAAAGACGATGATGAGCTTTTTAGGGAAGTTTTATCTTGGTATAAAAGATATTGCTCCCAAGAACTAAAAAGAGAAAGAGAGGAAGGATGGCAAACAGGTTATAGACAGTGTAAAGAAGATTTAGAAAGGAAATTATGAACGATAAAGAACTTAACGACTTTATTGCTGGAGCTGAATGGGTGATTAAAGACTTAACTAGCAGTATCCACGGAGGAGCAGGTAGAGCATTATCAATTCAGCTTTTTCCAATTATTCATCTTATAAAGCAAGCAAAACAAGGTAAAATTACTGAAGTTTGGTTAAAAAATAACCAAGCCTAACAAGGCAGAAAGGGAGAATGAAATGCAAGCATAGTTGGAAACCTTTAGGTCAAAGTACTAAAACCCATTATAGACAAGAACGACAACGAGGAGGAGTAGGATATTTTAATACTTCGACCTATGATGAAGTTATTGCGTCTATCTATTGCGAGAAATGTGGAGAAATAAAACGAAAGAATTTATGATATTCTTTCAAGAAAGAAAAATAACTAACTAATATATTAAGCAAAAATAGAAAGGAAATATGAAAAAGTGTAAATGTAATTTTGTCTTTTATGACTGGAAGAAATATTGTTGGCGGTGTTGTGATTGTTTAAAGGAGCAAAAATAGAAAGGAGATATGAAACTTAAAAACATTTTAGACTTTATTGACAGCTATTGTAAATGTCAAGGAAAATATGGTCTTGATGAGCCTAACAGGGCTGAATTGGAACATGATATCAAAAAATGGGCTTTGGGTTTGGTTGACGATTGTAATAAGTGGTGGGATGGAGAGCGGGACTTGTTGGAAATAAAAGAAATTAAAAGGAAAATCAATGAAAAAGAATAAAGAGTTTAATAATTGGCTTAAAAAGAAAATGAAGTGGATATTTGAGCCAACTAGCTATCTCAATTATCAGGACGTAGGTTTTCATTTTTGTCCTAAATGTGGAGGCGATTTAACTAAGCAGGGATTTTATAAAGGAAGCCTGTGTTTACATTCAGTAAGTGGTGGCGATATTTCTTTTCGTTTACAAAATGAGAGAAAACGATATTTAATAGAGGCTTATCATATAGCCATAAAAGCTAAATCTTTTAAGGAAATAAAGCAACGAAAAAACGAAAATAAGGATTGGTATTGGAGTTATTTAATGTTAAAAGACTGGCAAAGAGAGAATAGAATCAATGAAAAAACCAAGTAAGAAAACATGGAAATTTGCCGTTATTGTAAAAAGAGAATATTATTAACTAAACATAGTACGGCAACTTATGTAGATAAGGAGACCGGAGAATTTAAGCATTATCATTTAGAGTGTTGGTATAAAAGAGATGAAAAAGAAACAGAATCCCCCACTCCACTCGGCTTTTGGGAAAAACCGAAGCAATAGGCACGAAAAGCAACAAAGCTCTCGGTGGGGGAGAGTAGGGGACAAGGGGTAGTTGACATAATGAAATAGTTGTTATATAGTAGGGACATGAACGGAACAGATTTTAGATTGTTTTATGAAAAATATGGTCGTTTCAAACTCGCAGAATATCTAAATATTTCTCCTGTCAAAATTAAACATTTAACTATCAAAAATCCAACAGGTTCTTATGATTTAGAATATAAGGATGTAAAATATGATGTTAAATTTTCCAATCCAGTTTTAACTTCAAAAACCAAAAAGATGCCCATTTGGGACTTTAGTTTAAGAAAAGTAAAAGATGGAAAAAGAAAAGGTCAAGATTATAAATATTGCGACTATTTTTTGTTAATTGGAATGACAAATGGAATACCTAAGAAAACATTTTTAATACCAACAAAAAAGTGTCCAACAAATCATATTAGAATATCAATAAAAGGATTGTCAAAATATAATGAATATATAATATAGTTTGATAGAAATAACCATAAGTTTTTTATGGGAAAAGTTCACAAATCAAAAAGCAAGAAAATTGTAAAAAGGCGTAAAAAGAAAAGGAAGCTAGTCTATCGGGGACAGGATTTCCAGAGTTATATTCTATGGAAATCATTACCCACGATATTGAGAGGACAGCAAAGGCCGGTGTTGAAGGGGTTGGGAATTGATGAAGAGCTGGCGATTTCTCTTTTAGAAATTAAGAACCAGACGGAGTTTACTAAGAAGTTCAGGATTAATAAATACACTCTTACTATTTGGAACAAAAAAATAGAAGAAAACAATTTATTAGTAAAGAGTAGAAATTTCTGGGCCAAGAAGCTCACGAGCAACGTTCTAATGGCTCTTTATAGAAAAGCAGTAACAGAAGGAGATACAAATAGAGTTAGGTTATGGTATGAATTAGTAGAAGGACTTAAATCTGGAGGATTTCCTCTTATCGCTCAACAGTTTAAATTCACGATTACCCGAGGGAAAGGAAAAGAATGGAAATAAACTTATTTGCGCCAAAACAATCACACGGAAATCAAGATAAAATCCTTGATGATCCTTCTCGTTTTAAAGTGATTGTCGCCGGGCGGAAGTTTTGGAAAACAGCAACAGTGATTAGCTGGCTTTTTAAAGGAGCATTAGAAACAAAGCTTCTTTATCCCTATATCGCTCCTTCTAAAGTTCAAGCAAAGAATATTGTCTGGGATGATCATATCAACAGAATTTTGATAGAACTTAAAAAACACAACGTTCCTTATAAAACAAATGAAACAGAGCTTTCAGTTGAAGTACCGGGGCGGGGTAAAATTCAATTGTTTGGTGTTGAGAACAAAGAAGCTTTAAGGGGAATGAGTAATTGGGGTGCAATTGGTTGTGATGAGTATGACGACTGGAGAGAAGATATTTGGCCTTTAATTATTCGGCCTAATTTAATTCCTCATCAAGCACCGGCAATGGTGGTGGGAACTCCAAAAGGATTTAAAAATCTTTATGCTTTAAAGAATGATCCAACTTGGAAATATTTTCATTATACTACTTACGATAATCCCTCTTTGCCTAAAGAAGAACTTGATGCATTAGTAGCAGAATATAAAGAGTATGGTGAAGAATATTACCGGCAAGAAATTCTAGCCGAGTTCGTCAAATTTGTCGGCATGGTCTACAAAGAATGGCAAATGGAAACGAGGTTTATTGAACTTGAATATGATCCTATTTTACCGGTTCATATTACTTTTGATTGGGGAGTTAATGAACCAACGGCCGTTATTTGGCTTCAACCACTTGGATTAAGAGAGTTGAGAGTAATTGATTATTACGAAGCTTCTGATGCAAGCATTGAACATTTTATCTCAGTGATCAATTCAAAGCCTTACAAAAAAGCAGAACTTTATACCGGCGATCCAGCCGGGAAAGCAAGAACATTGACGACCGGCACAAGCGTTATTGACGAATTAGCAAAAAAGGGAATTCATGTAAAAACTAAAGACGGAGTAAAAATCCCAGAACAAATTAGAATTACTCATGGTTTTATTTCTCGTCTTTATGTTTCTAATAAGCTTGAACATTTCAGAGATTGTTTGTTGAATTATCGTTATCCGACAGAAAGGAAAGGACTTCATGTTAGAAACGAAATACCAATCCATGATGAATGGAGTCATGCGATGAGGGCTTTAGAATATTATTGTATAAATGTAAGGGATAGGTCAATCATAAGAAAGAAAAGTTTTGAAGAAATCAAGGCGGCGTTTCCAAAGGAAAGGCTGTTTGACAAGAGAGGACTTTATTAAATGAAAAAAGATCAACAAATCCAAGAAGCAATTAAACAAGTCGGGCTTTACTTGAAAAAAGAAAAACCCTATTTATTCTCTATTGACAAACTAATCGGTCAAATAGAAAACGGAATTATTGAAATAAGGATTTATCATGGAAAAGTAACCGACATCGCCGCTACTAAAAGATATAAATTCCCCAAAGCTTGACAAACGCTCTGTAAGGTTTTAAACTAAAAAAAGACATGGCAAAAAAGAAACCCTCCAAACATAAACCAATCAAAGAAGGGGAAAAAGGTCAAGCCGCCCTTTTAGAAGAATGTCAAACTCATGAATCTGATTCCCATAAATGGCTTTCTACTAAAAGAGATACTTGGGATGAAAAAGAATCCATGCTTATTTGTCGGCTAGAGGATCAATTAAGCACCCGAGCAAAATCTCAAGTTTTTGATCCTGTTTTATCTACGCTTTGTATGGACCGTGCCGCTAGAGTGATGGCACGGCCCGCCTCTGGGAGAGCCTACGCTGTTTCTAGAGATGATTTGGGGAAGAATGCGTTGATGAATCTTCTCTTGAAATACTACAGAAAAAATGCAAACGAACATTATTCTCATTTAATGAAGCTCCGATTGACAAATTTCTATTCTTCTGTTTATGGTTCTTTCTTTGGATTAGTTCCTTGGAGAGTTAATCCCAGAAATGGCTATATCGGGCCGGAATATCTTAATTTAGAAATGAGGAATGTTAGACCACAACCCGGGAAGAAAAATGTAGACGAAAGTGATTGGTTTGGAGTCAAAGCATCTGTTTCTGCATCTTGGCTTTTAGAACAGCAAAAGGCAAACCCGGATATTTGGCAAAATGTAGACAACATGATGTCGGAGATGAAGGCAAGGAAATCAGAAGGAGATAATAGTAAGGCTAGTGTTAAAGAAGCAAGATCATATGTTGAAAGAGAATTATATCCTTCTCTTTTTGGTGACACGGTTTTTCCTTCAGTGGACATTTATACAGAATACCGGACTGACAAATGGATTACTTGGACACCACAGCAAATTGATAATAAAAAATCACGGCCTTGGATTTTAAGGATTGTAGAAAATCCTTATCCTGAAGGAATGCTTCCAATCACAGTTAAACACGCTTTTCCTCTTTTGGATTCAATCATTGGATTAGGAGAATTTGAAAGAGGGCAAACACTTCAATTTGCAGTTAATTCATTGATTAATCTTTATCTAGACGGTGTGAAATATTCTATCTTTCCTCCACTTCACATTAATCCTGACAATGTAACGCCAAGTTCAATTAAATGGGGGGCGGGTGAGAAATGGTTTATGAATAATCCCAATAAAGATGTTCAGCCAATGAATCTTAATCCGCAGGGAATGCAGACTTTTCAATCTACTTATGGATTTATGCAAACGGCCATTCATAATTTGATGGGAACTGCTCAAGTAACAAAGACGGAAGGAGTTGAAGCGGGTATGGGTAAATCTCCAGAAGCGATTAAATATATGAGCTTTAGAGAATCTGCGAGAGATAATTGGGATCGGTTCATGATGGAAGATACGGTTGGTCAAATATATACTCGTTGGATTGCTTTGGCTGCCAATGAATTGGAAGTTGATCAAATAGTAAGAGTTCATGAAGCAGAAATTAAAGAGCTTAAAAATATATATCCTAAAGAGAATATATTAGAAGTTTTTAAGTCCGGCAAAAGAGGAAATGTCAAAATTAATAAGAAATACTTTCAGGAGAATGGAGAGCCAGTAAAGTTTGACTTTGAAATTGAACCCGGTTCAACAATGAAAAGAAATGTGCAAGACGAGGCGCAATTCCTTGGAGGATTTATGGCTCTTCTTTTAAAGAACCCCGGACTATTAGCAGAAATTAGGGAAAAGGGAAAAGACATTGATTTTGCAGAATTAGTTAAAAGGACTTTGCTTGCCTCTCCAGTTAGAGATTGGGATAGAATCTTGATTGAACCGGAACAAAAGCTAGGAGAAGAAGGCAAAGAAGGTAAGGTTGAAGGCAAGGTTGTTCCAACAATATCAGAAACTCCAGCTCCAGTTAAAGTACCTGAATTTAAAGATCAAGCGATTGCAGCGGCAGCACACAAGATTTTTGGGGGAATAAAAGGAATTCCTACCACACCGGCAATATAATATGAAAGATAAAGAAAAAGTAATTACAGAACAAGAAGCTAAACAAGCAGTTGCTCCTACTTCACAACGTTCTTCGCCGTCTTTTATTGCTGAGGCGATCAAGGAAGCTAAAGAAGCACGCATGAAACCAAAGGAAGCTGATGATAATGTTTTGGCCGAAGGAGCTGATTCAGAGTTTTGGCGGTTGATTAAAAAGTATATTGAGAATTCGCTTAAAAAACTAAAAGACAATACAACTAAAGCGGCAATGGAAAGCGGGTTTAATTTGGAGCTCTTGGGGTTTAGATATGTTTTAATGGATCAGATCAGCAATTTTGGTGGAGATATTATTAAATTTGTAGAAACTAGACAAAAGGTAGTTGAATTAATGAAAAAAGCTGAGATGGAGAAGGAAAAAGCTAAGGCAGAGCGGTTAAGGAAGCGTGAAGAAAGGAGGTAAAAATGAGAGTTTTTAAAAGATCTAAAAGATCAAGATCAAGATCAGTCAAAGCACCTAGTGTTTTTCAAAGAATTAAAAAGATTTTTGATGAAGTTAAAAAGAACTCAATCTCTGACTGGGAACAGTTAAGAGCGAAAGTTCGGACAGAGTTAACTTAGAAAGGAAAAAATGTCTTGGGTTGTTAGAAAAGTTTCAGAAACTGATAAGTATGGAGTATATAAAGTTATTGGTTTGGGAGAAAAACATAAATTGGAACTTCAATCAGAGCACGATACAAAGATCAAAGCGATGAAAGCAGTTACTATTAAAAGGGAAGCAGAGTATGGACAGAAATCAGCAAAAGAGTAAAAGAGAAATTCCTAAAAATCTTCCATCGTCCTTGGATAAAGAGTTCTGGGCAAAAGAAGCAGTCACTACTTTAATTGACACAGAAAAGCTTTCAAAGCCTAATATGACAAAGCATTTTCCTATTGTAAAGAAAGGCCCTTATTTTATCTGCCGAGGTTGTCCTTTTGAGCATAGTATCCCTTTAGACCCAAATAAATGGGATGTTAAGGATGGACGTCTTGTAAAAAAGAAAAAATAATCATCTCTTGATTTATTCATAGACATACTATACAAAAGGAATTAGATATAAGAATTGACAAAAAAGAAAAATAGTGTTAGAAATATATTGAGGGCGGAATTTGATCATGCCCTTCAAAGTAGCACCCTGACTATTAAAAAGTGG
>JAUWOX010000029.1 GCA_030611905.1 bacterium | reverse complement strand
GGGCGGGAGTTTTATATAATATTATAACAAAAAAATATGTTAAAAACAAGTAAATTGCTAAATTGTTAATTACTAATTATTGCTAATTTATCTCTAATTTTGTTAAATATTGTGGCGATAAAAAAAGACAGAAGGTGAATTCTGTCGTGAATGAACTGTTATTTGGCGTGGTTATTATTTTCGGTAGTTGGGCGAGCTAGTAGCCAGTTGCCAAGATTAGAGACAATCGATTGAAAGAAAGAGGTGAGTGTTTTGAATTTATTCTGCAGGAATTTTTCTTGATTTCTTAGACGAATCCTTAGCATTTTTAGACTGGTGCCCAGGCCAAATCCTAGAAAAGTGATTGCAATAAGAAAGAGACTGATTATTAGCGTGAAGGTTAGATTGAGATATAGACTGGCCAATAGTCCTGGAGCTAAGCTGCTGCCAAGACCTATTCCTAGTACAAGGCTTTGTTGATTTTCTTGAGTAGAGCTTAGACCAGCTAGTAGGCCAAACGCAATGCTAAACGTTAGAGCACTAGAGATTAAGTGAGAGATTGAAGTGGACTCTGACAGTGCAAGGAAGGTGACTATAAAGCATAGACTTAGGCCAAAAAAGCCGCCGATGAATAAGAGATCTTTCCCTTTTGTCTTTAGGCTAGTAAAGAGATGTATTAGAATGCAAGTCATGGTCGGTAGAATCAAGATGTCCCACAAGCGAGAGATGCCAAGTGGTAGTGAATAAGTCGATTTTGAAGTCAGTTCGATTTTTGTGATAACTGGTACGCTGCCTTCAATTAAATACCAAGTAAACCAGAAAAGTGTAATGATTCCTGCTGTGAAGATTGACCAGCGAAACATGAGTTTTCTTTTTCTGGCAGTGTTCATTTGTCCTCCTCCTTGGTTGGAAAGGGCGGGAATTTCTAATAGTTTATTATAACAAAAAAATATGTTAAAAATCAAGTTTATATTGGTATTATTATGTTTTTCTGTTTTTGGTTTCTTAAGTGGTTCTAGTGTTTTGGCGGGTGATAAGATTGTTGCGCCAGAAGAAGGTTGTTATACAGGCGTTTTTTCTGGGTGGGGTGGTCATGAAGATAATGTGAAGATAAAGACTTTGCAGGATTTTCAATCTTTATCGGGAAAGGCCGTAGCTTTTGTGCCTTTTTCTAATTTTTGGGGGGAGAGGACAGTTCCCAAAAAGCAGTTGAATAGAATAGCAGAATATGGGGCGGTGCCAATGTTGCGCATGATGCCGTGGAAAAAATATTGGGAGGAAGAGGGTTATGAACCGAAATATTCGATGAAAAGAATTATTAATGGTCGTTTTGATAAGTTTTTAAAAAGATGGGCTAAGAGAATTAAAAAGTTTAAAAAGCCAGTGATGATTACTTTTGGAGAAGAAATGAATGGCGATTGGTTTCCTTGGTCTGGTAAATTTCAGGGCGGCAAAAAGAAAGGTCCAAAAAGGTATAAAAAAGCATTTCGACATATTGTCAAATTATTTAGAAAGAAAAAAGTAAAAAACGCAACTTGGGTATGGCAGCCAAATCATGATTCTTATCCTGAAAAGAAATGGAATAGGGTTAATGCTTATTATCCAGGCGATAAATATGTGGATTGGGTGGGCTTTAGTTTATATGGCGCGCAAAATAGTGGTCAATCCTGGGTTGGTTTTGAGAAGATAATGGATCCGATTTATAATAAATTGACAAGCAAATATCCAGATAAACCATTAATGATGGCTGAATGGGGTGTTAGAGAGCCAAAGAATGCTAGCAAAAAAGCTGATTGGTATAGTACAGCTTTGAGTACCTTGCCGACTAAGTATAATAAAGTAAAAATTTCAATTCTTTATAATGAAAAATGGGCCAAAGATTCTGATCTTAGAATAAATTCATCAGTTGAGGCTTTGGCGGCATGGAAGAATGGGATTAGTAATGATTATTTTTTGGGTGAATATGTTAGATAATTGTAAATTGAGAATTAGAAATTTCGACTATTTCCTATTTACTGTTTTCTATTTACTATGGTATGATATTATAATATAAATTAATTTTATAAAAATGAAAAAAGCGTGTTTGTTTTTGGTTTTTGTCTTAGTCTTTGGTTGTGGATTTTATTTAACTGACCTAGGCAATGTTGAGGCAGCCGATTATGCTTCGCCCGAAGTTAAGATCTTTAGGAGCGGAGGAAAATTGAAAAAGAATTTTATGGCTTTTGAAAAATCTTTTCATGGCGGTGGATTTATTAGTACTGGAAATATTAAAGGAGGAAAGCGTTTTGATGAAATCATTGTTGGGGCAGGACCGGGTGGTGGTCCAAGAGTTAAGGTTTTTAATAAAAATGGTAAGAAGACAAAAATAGATTTTACAGCTTTTGAATTAGGATTTCGTGGTGGGGTTGATGTAGCGGCTTGTAATATTAATGGCAAGGGACGTGATGAAATCGCTGTTGTTAAAGCTAGTGAAGGCCGGGCATTGGTAAGGGTTTTTAGAAAAAAGAAAAAAATAAGAGAATTTTTAGCTTTGAGCTCGAATCATACGGGGGGAGCTTCTATTGCTTGTGGTGATGTAGATGGCGACAAGAAGGACGAGATTATTATTGGTTCTGGCGTTGGAGCAAAATCGCATGTGAAGGTATTTAATGGCAAAGGTAAATTTACGGGTGAGATTTTTTGGCCCTTTGAGGATTCTTATAAAGGAGGGGTTGATGTAGCTGTAGGAAATATTGATGGTGGAGAGGAAGAGGAGGTAATAATTTCTAAAGCAAGATTTTCAAATGCCAGAGTTAAGGTTTATAAAACCGGCAAGGGACAGAGAGTTTTGGGTGAATTTGATGCTTTTCCTGCTTCTCGTCAAGAGGGAGCAAATATTGATACAGGTGATATTGATCGAGATGGAGTGGATGAGATTATTGCAGGTGCTAATGGTTTGACTTCTGAAGTAAAAGTTTACAAAGGACATGGCAAGAGACTTGGTTTTAAAGTCGTACCATATGGAAATAATTTTAGAGGTGGTTCGAAAGTAACAGTTGGTAAGTTTGGTAAATGGAAAAGAAAAAAGACAAAAAAGAATGGTTTTGTGAATAGAAAGGTTTATCAAGCTGTGACTATTCCGGGTAAAAAGTATTATGATGGACGAAATGAATATAGATATATTGAGGTTAGTATTCCAAATCAGAAACTTTATATTTATGAAAGAGGAAAGAAAATTAAGGAAATGGTAATTTCGACTGGTACGAGTAAATTTCCTACACCAATTGGTGATTTTAAAATTGGTTATAAAGTGAAGTCGCAGAGAATGAGGCATGAATATGGACCAGACCATCCAGATAATTATGACTTACCGGATGTCCCCAATGTTTTGGCATTTAATGGACCCTATACTATACATGGCACTTATTGGCACTCTAATTTTGGAACACCGATGAGTCACGGGTGTGTTAATCTTTCACCAGCTGATGCTTTTTGGATATATCATTGGGCTAATGTTGGGGATAGTGTTTATGTGACGCCGTGGTAATTGGTAAAAATTTATAATTCTGTTATGATTTCTCGAAAAAAGCTTTGGATCACTTTTGCTGCCATAATAGTGCTGGCCGTTTTAGCCGGTATTATTGATTGGCCAAAAGGTCCTGATATGAAATTTAATATAATTGGAAAAGAGGTGGACAAGCCATTAAAGGTCCATCTTGGTTTAGATTTGCAAGGTGGGACACAATTGATTTATGAGGCCGATTTATCTGGAATCGCAGAAGATGAGCAAGAGGATTCAATGACTGGAGTTCGTGATGTAATTGAGAGAAGAGTTAATGCGCTTGGTGTGTCAGAGCCAGTAGTTCAGACTAATAGGGTTGGTGATCATTGGAGAGTAATGGTTGAGCTGCCGGGAGTTACTGATATCAATGAGGCAGTAAAAGAGATTGGCGAAACGCCGTCTCTTGATTTTAGAGAGCAGCCGGAAATGGAAGTGCCGGTTGAAGAAGGAGAAGTGGAAGAAGTTAAAGAAGAGGAAAAAAAGGAGGGCGGAGAGAATGAAGGCGGAAGTGCTGATGTAATTGAAGAACAGACGGACTTAGAAATTGAAGAAGCAAGGGACAAGACAGTTAAGAAGAAAAAGGCTAAGAAGGCTGAGGGAGATGAGGAGCCGGATATTGAGCAGTTAATTAATCCAGATGAATTGCAAGTTGTTGGCGAGGGTGATGATGTACAAATTCTAGACAAAGAAGGAAATTCAATTGATATGGATAAATTATCTGAGCAATTACAGCAAGAAAAACAGGGATTAGAAGGATATGGAGCTTGGGAGATGACTGAGTTGACTGGCCGACATCTAAAAAAAGCACAATTGCAGTTTGATCAGCAAACTAATGAACCGATTATTGCTTTAGAATTTGACAATGAAGGTAAAAAATTATTTGCAGATGTTACAGAAAGAAATGTTGGAAAGCCACTGGCGATATTTTTAGATGGTGAGATGATTTCTGCTCCGGTTGTTAATGAGAGAATCGGTGAAGGGCAGGCAGTAATTTCTGGTCAATTTACAATAGACGAGGCTAAGCAATTGGCGATAAGATTGAATGCTGGTGCCTTGCCAGTGCCAATTAAATTGGTTTCGCAGACAAATGTTGGAGCGACTTTGGGAAGAACGTCAGTACAAAGAAGTTTTATTGCTGGAATTTTGGGTTTAACTTTGGTGGCAATATTTATGATTGTTTTTTACAGACTCCCGGGTGTGATTTCTGTTATTGCTTTGTTTATTTATGCATTATTAGTTTTAGCTTTATTTAAATTGATACCAGTAACTCTGACTTTAGCTGGAGTGGCTGGTTTCATATTATCTATTGGTATGGCAGTGGATGCCAACGTTTTAATATTTGGACGAATTAGAGAAGAATTGCGAGCAGGTAAAAGTTTAACAGTAGCAATTGATGATGGATTTAAGCACGCTTGGGTATCGATTCGTGATTCTAATGTTTCAACTTTATTAACTTGTTTTATTTTGGCTTGGTTTGGAACTTCTATAATCAAGGGGTTTGCAATAACTTTGGGAATTGGTGTTTTGGTGAGTATGTTTTCGGCTATAGTAATTACCAAGACTCTTTTGTTATTATTGGCAATGCCTTGGGTAAAGAAAAGGCCGTGGTTATTTAATGTAAAGTAATTTCTATGTTCAAAATAATAAAGAACCGAAAAATTTATTTTATTATTTCCGGCATCCTTGTTGGTTTGTCAATTTTAGCTTTGATATTTTTTGGCTTGAAGCCTAGTATTGATTTTACTGGTGGAACATTGATGGAAGTTGAGTTTGAAAAAGGCAGACCTGATGTTAATATTGTTAGGGAAAAATTAGGGGGATTGGATTTGGGCGTGGCCTCTGTTCAGCCTTCGGGCGATGAAGCAGTTATTGTTAAAGCCAAAGATCTAACTAACGAGCAGAGGAATAAGGTCTTGAAAAATTTGAAGAAAGATTTCGGTAAAGTTAATGAATTGCGTTTTGAATCTATTGGTCCAAGTATTGGCAAGGAGCTAAAGGACAAGGCTTATGTTTCTATAATTGTGGTGGTAATTTGTATTGTTTTGTATATTGCTTATGTTTTTAGAAAGATGTCATCAACGATTGCTTCCTGGAAAATGGGAATGTGCGCAATTGTAGCTTTGGCGCATGATGTAATAATTACTTGTGGTGTATTTGCAATTTTGGGTAGGTTTATGGGTGTAGAGGTTGATACTTTATTTGTGACAGCCTTGCTTATGGTTTTGGGATATTCAATCAATGATACTATTGTTGTTTTTGATCGGGTGCGTTATAATGTATTGAAGAATTCAGCAGTTAATTTTGAAGTGAATGTGGAACGAAGTGTTAATCAAACCATGGTTAGATCTTTATCAACATCAATAACTACTTTTCTTGTTCTTTTGGCGTTATACTTGTTCGGAGGAGAAACGATTAAGTGGTTTGTTTTTGCTTTAATGATTGGTGTGATTGTTGGTACGTACTCTTCAATATTTTTAGCTAGTCCATTGCTTGTTGAATGGGAAAGACGTGGAAAGCGGTAAGATCTAAGACTTAAGTTAGTAAGACCAAGAACCAAAGTTCGCTTTGGGCGGACGAAGGAGGAGACGATGTCGCAGAGGAGAGTAGAGGCATTGAAAGCAGCACTTCGTAAAGTGCCTGATTATCCAAAACCGGGAGTCCTTTTTTATGATATTACTCCAATTTTGGGTGACTACGATTTGTTTACTGAAGCGATTATGGCGTTGTGTACTCCTTTTACAGGAACAGGGTCTGTAAATGTCGATAAAGTGGTTGGAATGGAAAGTCGTGGATTTATTTTTGGAGTGCCAGTTGCTTTGGAGCTGGGTGCTGGTTTTGTGCCAGCGCGTAAGCCAGGCAAGTTGCCGTGGAAGGTCAGGAAGAGTCCTGTGTTTCAAAAGGAATATGGGCCTGATAGCCTTGAGATCCATGAGGATGCAATTCAGCCAGGTGAAAAGGTCCTGATTGTTGATGACTTGTTGGCAGTTGGTGGGACTGCAGAGGCAACTGTGGAACTGGTGAAGTCTTTTGGGGCAAATTGTTGGAATTATTTTCTTGGTGGAATTGGGTGATCTGGGAGGTCGGGCAAAGATTGATTTGCCGGATGAGTTGATTCATTCTGTAATTTGCATAGGATAGAGGTAGTCCATTAGGACAAAGGAGGAGAGCATGGCAGTCTACAAAGCACGTAGTACTCGTAAAGAAGCGACTTATACGCCAGAGCTTTGCGGAGCAATTACAGGAGAGCAGATTGTCGCGGCATTGCAAGTAGCTATGCGTCGATTGAACGCTGGTTCGTCCATTGTTGAGAGATGGATTGTGAGGGGTACTCCTCTCAATATGGGTCGGGCTAGGTTTGTACAGGTTGAGCAGGACGGTGGGGTTGTCGTCGGTACGACGGGCGAGTATCCATCGGCCAATATGGTATTGCTTGTCGATGGTGAACCGTTGATTATTTTGGAACAGGAATATCCAGCAGGTACGGAATTCTGTTTCATTCATTGTAGATGGGTAGAGTATCCTTGGGAGCATGATCTTCCCATGGATGAGGGATTCTATCGTTCCGTGAGGCGAACTTTTGTTGGGTGGTTGGAGCAGGGACTGCGTCAGCATGGACTTTGATTTAGTAGGAGGCTAAGACTCATTTTTTGGGTCTTTTTTATTTTGATATAATTTGATGGAAGCCCTTGCTTGTAGGTATGGCGGGGTAGGGATTTCTTACACTGATTTGTGCTGACGTTTGATTTTGTTGAAGTAACATGTTAAAATTGTGGATAGTTCTTTCGAAAGTTGGTGGATTTATCTGCTGGAGCTCGCTTTTGTAGCGAGCGTAGGAAGACAAAGGAGGGAAGGAAATGATAAGAAGCGCAACAGCTAATTTTGACAGGAAACTTTTACTGGAATGTGCTGAGACGATGGTAGCTGAAAGGCCTACAAGAGTGGGTTTGAGTTTTAGATTTTTAGATCAGGAGCAAGAAGTTAGTCTCGAGTTGGCAGTATATGGTGTTCATAGATATAGATTTGGATTGGATCATAAAACGGGATGCTGGGTGATTATTGGTTGGCTGTATAATGCTTCGGAGTTTTATGAATTATTCGGAGTACATACTGATATCGTATGGGATTATAGATGGATTGGAATTTATGACGAGAGTTTGGGAACATTGGTTATCAGGCCATTTTTGAT
Organism: bacterium; assembly: GCA_030611905.1. Taxonomy (GTDB): domain Bacteria; phylum Patescibacteriota; class JABMPQ01; order JABMPQ01; family JAQVVF01; genus JAUWOX01. The sequence goes on along the minus strand of JAUWOX010000029.1, from coordinate 2,486 downwards.
CGAGGCTATGGGGCTTCAATCAGATTCGACTGGTACTTATGGTCCAGATGATCAGCGTTTCTGGTTAGATATTCTGTCGTATGCTCGAGGGTTGGCGCATTCGTCAGCGTAGAGTTGTGTTCGTTTTAGCGGAGGGAAAGACTTTTTAAGACTCAAGCTTGGGTCTTTTTTTTTATTATAATAGAAGTTGATTTAACGCTCCTGCCTGCCGGCAGGCAGGGATTTCGAACGCTGATTTGCGCTGATTAAACGGCTACTATGGATGATAGTAGCCGTTAATTGATGATTTCATGCTTAAATAAGCTATTTTTTCTTGCCTGCCTGCCGGCAGGCAGGGCTCGTTTAGGCCAAAAAAAAACGAGAGTAAGTCTCGTTAAAGGTCTAATTTGGCTTTGATCCAATCGGCCATGGGTGGGATGTCTTGGCCAGCTTCTATTCTATCTTGAATCAGTATAGGTTTTTCTGGATCTAGTTCTGTAGGGAGTTCGTCTTGCATTTCTTTAAAGACGTAAAAGATGCAGATTGTTCTCGGAGGCAGTTGTTCATAGATTCGTGGATAGTAGATCGTTTCATATGACGACACTCCAATTATTACAATGATTGCGTCTTGGGAAGGATGAGGATGAGGCGGGATTGCTTCCATGAATGATTTTACAGAATGGTGCATTTCTAGTACAGATCTAAATTGTGGTAAGTAGAGTTCGAAATATTCTTGTGTTCTTGGATCATCAAGTACAAAAATGCGCATTTGTCTTTCCCTCCTTTGTCCAGGGTGCGTTGATTAATTGTATGCTTTATTGAAATTTTAGTCAAGGGTTTTGACTTTTAAGCTTTTTTTTAGTATGATAAAATTATTATGAATTAAGAAGTAAGAATTATGAGTAGTAAATATCGGACGCATACATGCGGGCAATTGGGATTGAAAAATAAAGATCAAGAAGTGAAATTGGCTGGCTGGGTTAATTCTCGGCGAGATCATGGTGGGCTGATTTTCATTGATTTAAGAGATAGATATGGAATTACTCAAGTTGTTTTTGATCCTAAGGAGAGCGAACAAGCTTTTGAACTAGCTAATAAAGTACGGGATGAATATGTAATTGATATTTCCGGCACAGTTCGTGAACGGCCGAAAGAAATGATTAATAAAAAAATAAAGACTGGCGAGATTGAAGTTTTGGTTAGTGAGATTAAGGTTTTGAGTAAATCAAAAACGCCTCCTTTTTCAATTAGTCAGGATAAATCAGTAAATGAGGAGTTGAGATTGAAATATCGATATTTGGATTTGCGTCATCCAAGATTGCAGAAGATAATGATGGATCGTGATAAGCTGATTTCTTATGTGCGGGAATATTTTCATAAAAAAGATTTTGTTGAAGTGCAGACACCTATTCTGGCTAATTCTTCGCCAGAAGGAGCGCGGGAGTTCTTAGTGCCGTCTAGGTTTTATCCGGGAGAATTTTATGCTTTGCCGCAGGCGCCTCAGCAATTTAAGCAATTGTTGATGGTAGCCGGAGTTGATAAGTATTTTCAAATTGCTCCTTGTTTTCGGGATGAAGACCCGAGAGCTGATCGTCATGCTGGCAGTTTTTATCAAATTGATCTTGAAATGTCTTTTGTTGAACAAGAGGATGTTTGGAATTTAGTTGAGCCATTAATGATTGAGCTGACTGAAAAGTTTTCAGATAAAAAAATAATAAAAAAACCATTTCCGAGAATTACTCACAAGGATGCGATGAATAAATATGGTTCTGATAAGCCTGATTTGAGATTTGATTTAGAAATTAAGGATATTTCGGAAGTAGTTAAAGACTGCAAGTTTAAAGTTTTTAGCGATGCGATAAAAGATGGTGGCGTTGTTCATGCTTTAAAGATTGATGACGGGGCTAAGTTTTCCAGAAAAGGTATTGATTTGTTAACCGAATCGGCTAAAGAAAAAGGCGCTGGCGGGTTGGCTTATATCGTTTATGGAGAGGACTTAAAATCTCCTATTCTAAAGTTTTTATCGGAAGAAGAGATTAATGGAATTACAAAAAAGGTTGGAGCGAAAAAAGGTGACATTGTATTTTTTGGAGCTGATAAATGGAGAGTTGTTTGTGAGTCCTTGGGTGTTGTGCGGAATGAATGTGGCAAGCGGTTGGGATTAAAAGATCCGAAAAAAGCAGCTTGGTGTTGGATCTATGATTTTCCAATGTTTGATTATTCTGAAATAGAGGACGGAAAGATTGATTTTAGCCATAATCCTTTTTCAATGCCGCAGGGCGGTATGAAGGCTTTGGAAGAAAAAGATCCCTTAGATATTTTGGCGTATCAATATGATATTATTTGCAATGGTTATGAATTAAGTAGTGGTGCTATTCGAAATCATGATCCTGAAATTATGTATAAAGCATTTGAGATAGTTGGTTATTCTAAAGAAGAAGTGGATAAAAAATTCGGTCATATGATTAATGCTTTTGAATATGGTACTCCGCCCCATGGAGGGATAG
>JAUWOX010000052.1 GCA_030611905.1 bacterium | reverse complement strand
TTTTGATCAAGTCCAATAACTGTAGCATCATCTTTGAGCATGACTCAATCATAGCATAGTAAGAATGTATAAACAAGATCTTGTAAATGTATTTATTTTTGTTATTTTATTATTTTTTTAATGTCCAAAATTTTATCAAGTTGTTTGATATAATTTTTGGCTATTTTTTCAACTTCTGATTTGTTGCGTAGAGTTCGGGCTTTGATTTTTTCTGTAGGGTCGCCAAAACGGGCAGTAAAGCCGCCGATTAAAAAGATGATTTTGTGGCCGAGTTGTTGAAATTGGCGAAGTTTTTCATAATGAACAGCATGGCCGAGGGTGAGGTCGGATGAGGTTGGATCAACGCCGTGTTTGATGCGGAGTTGCTTGCCTGATTTTAATAATTTTTCGAGGTGAGACTTGTTGATTATTTCAGCAACGCCTCTGTTTAGAATTTCGTCTATTTGTTGTTGTGATGGTTTTTGCATTTTAATATTTTGATTTTTTTGATTCTTTTTTTGTAATATTAATGCTGTTTGTGATAATTGGTTCTTTCAATTTCTATCATTATAGCATTTTTTTGATTGATATTGCCATAGAGTTTAATGTGGAGAGGGCGTTGGGTTGGGGTAGGATTCGATGTATTAGAGAAAATTATTGATTTAATAATAAATAAGTTTCTAATATTGACTAAAAAGACGAATGTGTTAAGATGCGTTAAGTTGTTGTCCCTGAAAAAACGAGGGGAAAAGATGGAAGGATGGCTAAAAGGTAGGATATATTTGCTGAGAGGATTATTGCGTTGGTGGAATCGGGGAAGAGAAGTGAGAGATTGTCTAGAGGGTTTTATTGATTGGTTACGTGATTGTTATGATTGGACCGGGGCTCCTATAAAGCGATACTATAATCGAGTTATTGGCGAAGCTGTTGAACCGTTGGCTAGGCGGGCACGGTTTTTGCGGGAATATGGACTTAATAATGAGGTGAGATTAGAGGATGTTTTTTTCAAGCTTTTTCATTGTGGGGAGACTAGTTATCGGATTGAGATAGATAATGATAAAGCGGAGTTCGTGTTGGCTGAAATTCGAGCTTTGGAGCATGCTTGGCAAAGTATTATTCAGGTGACGCAAGAGGGAGTGCATAAAAAAACTGATTTTACTATTATGGATATATGGTTTGTCTTAATTTAAGTGAGTTCTTTCGGGTAAATCTCTAGTATAGCTAGGGATTTTTTATTTAATAATTTTAGTTTTGTTTAGGGCTTGAGATATCAATTCTTTGATATTTAAGACTTGTTCGCTTTTTATTATCTCAGGTAATTTGGCTTTTGTTTCGGGATGTTTTGGAATGAAGAGTGAACAGCAATCAGGGAATGGCTGAATTGAGGTTTGGTAGGTTTTTATTTTTTCGGCTAGGTTTATTATCTCTTGCTTGTTAAAACCAGCCAGAGGCCGTAAAATAGGCAGATTAGAGGCTTGTGAGATGGCTTGAATGTTTTCTAAGGTTTGGGAAGCAACTTGGCCGACTGAATCGCCGGTGAGTAGGGCTTTGGCGTTTTCTTTTTCGGCTATTTGATTGGCAAGACGAATCATCATGCGGCGGTAAAGAATGACGCGGAGTTTTTGCGGGCAGTTGGCAATTATTTGTTTTTGGATATTTAGAAGGGGGATTAGATATAATTTAGAATTAAGCTGGTATTGATTGAGAATTTTGACTAGTTTTTTGACTTGGCTGATTGATTCTTGAGATGTTTGGGGATAGGAATGAAAATGAGTGAAAATGACTTGGCAGCCGCGTTTCATGAGGAGATAAGAAGCAACTGGTGAATCAATGCCGCCAGATATTAGAGAGATTATTTTGCCAGAGGAAGAAGTGGGGAGGCCGGAGGGTCCTTTTATTTTTTTTGTGTAGGTTAGAGCTTGTTTTTCGATGATTTCGATGTAAATTGTTAGATTTGGTTTGGTGAGGTTAACTTTTTTGTCTGGTAATTCTTTAAGAATGTAGGCGCCGAGTTGTTTTTCTATTTCAGGTGATTTGTATTTGAATTTTTTATTAGATCGTTCAGCGCGGATGGCGAAGGTTTGAAATTTTTCTTTTTTGGCAAGTTCAAGAGCTTGTTCTCTTATTTCTTTTAAATCGAGCTTGGTTGGATAGGTGAGAGCAAAATTGGCGATGCCGAAGACTTTGTTTAGAGCATTAAGATAGCTAGTTATTTGAATATTAGAATCGATGTTTACTAGGATTCTGTCATGTAATTTTAAGATGTTAAAATTACCCACTATTTTTAAGTGGGCTTTGATGTTTTGGATTAGTTTGTTTTCGAAGAATTTTCGATTTTTGCCTTTGAGGGCGATTTCAGAGTAATGGATGAGGATTACATTGTTACATTGTTTCATTGTTACATTGTTAATGTATTGTCGTTGTTTAAATATACAATAAGTAAATTCCTATGGCAAGAATAAACGGCCAATTACGTCGTTATTGGCCGTTTATTATGAATTTTGATACTTAATTATAGATTATTATTAAAGAAATCATTACGGCGAGTATCAGGAATTCCTCCAGGTAAAAATTCGCCGGTGCCGTGGCCAGAACCAGGATAAGAGTAAAAAGTGTAATTTGGCATTCCAATCATAGCTGCATTTAATTCTTCGCTTTGTGAATAAGGAACAACAAGATCTGCTGTGCCATGACTATTTTGAAGCGGCATAGTCATTTTGGAAGCAAAATTGACAGGGGAGGATATGCGCAAATAGTGGTCAAATGTACGAGGACCGGTGTAAAAATTGTAATATGTAAGGCAATAATTAGAGCCAATATACTCACAATATGTTGTTGTATCTGTTATTGGATACCATGTTACAACTGCTTTGGGATCTGTGTTGTTTCTTGAAATAGCGGAGAGAGTGGTATTACCGCCTCTTGATTCACCGAAAACGCCGATACGGTTAGAATCAATGTAGGATTTGCTTTTGACATATTCTATGGCTGCAAGAATATCATTGACATCAGCAATCAAGGGAGAGAGGGTTCCGCCAGAGCCGACATCGCCACGATATGCAGTTGCTAGTACAGCATAAGTATTTCCTTGGCGAAGTTGGTTGATTCTGCCATCCCAAGTCAATGGATTGGAAGCAGTGACACCGCCGTGATTGTAGATTATTACTGGGAATGGACCATCTCCTGGTGGTTTGTACATACGAGCAAGGACAGTGGATCCATTTGATTGATAAGAGACATATTGAATGCTGCCTGTTGTGGTTGGATCATTATTTGAGGCAACCTTGGTAGTGGCAATAGCTTCCTCTGTGTTGTCGTCCATATTGCCGTATTTGTCTCTAGCGCGGGCAACATAATAGTATGAAGTGCCTTGTTGGAGACTATCGATTTTTTGTGAGATAACGTTTTTTGCACTGATATAGGTCGGACTAGTGTAGTCTTCTGATTCGAGTTGATTGGCTTGATAGATATAATATTCTATACCATTTTTATTGGCCATTGCGGTTGTAGCTGCGTCCCAGGATAGAGTAATGCTTGATGTACTGGTTGATTCAGCAGTTTCAGCACCTTGGAATATTAATTCAGTGCGAAAAGAATTGACTAATTTTTTGAATTTTTTATTGTATTTTTTGCATTTGTTTTTTTTGCAAATGGAGACGATGCGGTGATAGAGTGTTTTTTGATCTGTAATGTAATAGGCTTTGAGTTTGCCGGGATTTAAGTTGAAGTTAAGTTTGATTACTTTGTAGCCGGTGTTTTCTATAGTGTAAGTTTTGGCTTTTTTGTATTTTGGACTTAGATTTTTGAATTGTTTTCTAATTGATTTTTTGTAAATTTTTCCGAACTTTTTCTTTTTTAGTTCATTAAGATGGGTTTGTCCTTTTTTATTGATGGAGGCTTGTTTGATTCTTAGTTTTATTTTCTTTTTGTTTTTTTTGAATTTTAGAGTGACGAATTTCTTTTTTGTTTTTTTCTTCCAGGCTTTTGTGGAATATTTTATTTTGAATTGTTTGTTGGTGAAGGTGCGATATTCTGATTTGGCAGAGCTCAAATTTGGCAACAAAAATAATGCCAAGAGAGGCGTTAAAATAATTAGTTTTTTCATTTTGTTTTTGATTAATTAATTAAACTAATTTTATTATAACACAAATTTAAAAAGAGCGGGGGCAAGCCGTTCTTTTGTGTTTTATTTTTTTAAATATTGTTTTTTTGCTTTGGCTAGTAATTTTTTTAATTTTTGGCTGATTTGTACAGGATATTTATGTTGTTTTTCGATGTCTAATAGTCTTTTTGGTAGAGTTTTTAATTCTTGTTTAATATGGCTTCTGATTTGATCTAATGCTGGGAGATCATAAATTACTTTTCCATTTTTTATCATTTGTTGAAGTAGGGGCTGGCCTAGCTTTTCATTGTCTAGTCCAACAATATCTTTTATTGCTTTTTTGTTTTTATATGTTCTAAAGACTTGTTTTTTGCCTGGGTAGCTTAGTTTTCCTTTGGCGAATTTGGCGCAGAGTTTGGTCTTATTTTTATTGCAAAGTTCGGTTAATTTATAAACGATTTCTAATTTTGGATCATCAGCTACTGTTGAGATTTCCGTTACAGCTAAAAAGCTGTCTGCGGGCGCTTTTTTCTTGATAAGATCATTAATTTTCCATTCGTCTAAATTACTGCACAAAATTATTTTTATGTGGGGAAAGCCTGCTTTATCAAATTCTTTGCGTGCATGAACTGATCTTTTATAGAGATTACCGCTATCTATGGTGATAGCATTGATAATTTGGTTTTTCTTTTTGAGCTCTTTGGAGACTTTTATTGTATTTTTGATTCCTTGTTTAAAGTCATAGGTATCTACCATTGGTCTGGAGCGATTTGGAAAAAGATCTGCAGCGGCTCGCATAGCTTCAATTTCAGATGGAAATGATTTGATAACAGCATGATAAGCATTAATTGATATTTTGGGCGGTTTGTTAATATTGTATTTTCTGAAAAAAGCGGGAAAGCCAGTGTCTGCTCCAACTAAGTAGCCAGCGCGTGAGCCTTTCATTGCTGATTCAAATGAATGGGCGCGCATGCCGCCGCCAGTGATAATTTGTTTTGATTTAGCAGCTATTTTAGACCTGATTACTTTTGAGAGGAAAATAGTATTACTGCAGATAGAATTCATTAAGAACATTGAAAAAAGGTTTCCTTCTAGGAGTGGGGCAGTGATTCTAATGACTGGTTCGCCTGGAAAGAAGGCTGTGCCTTCGGGGAGAGCATATAAGTCTCCAGTGAATTTGAAATTTTTTAAATATTTGGTTAATTTAGGCGTGGCTAGTTTTTGTTTTTTTAAATAATTAATTTCATTTTTGGTATATTTCCATCTTTTTATTTCCTGGAGGACTTCCTCTAATCCGCCGAAAAGTAGAAAATTTCTGTTTTTTGGCATATCGCGGATGATTAGGTCATAGGTGGCAATTTGTTTGTCCATTTTATTTTCAAGCCAAAGAGCGCAGGCGGGATAGATATTTTGGATTTCATAGAGATGAAGGTCTTGAGGAGTAAAGAGGTGGGATTTGGGGATGTTTGATTTTGACATAGTTGTTTTACTTAGTCTCAAATTGTACTAAAAAGAGAAAGAAGTGTCAATATTTAACGGCTATTATCGTTCCGCCTTCGTCTTTGGACTCCAGCCTACGCCTGTCGGGCTTCGGCTGACAAGCTGGCGGACAGGCGATAGTAGCCGTTAGAAAGTGATTTTGTATGCAATTGAATTTTTTTAGTTAGTTGGAAAGTATTTTTACAAGGCCCTTGTTGGTGTCAATTTTAATTTTATCGCCATCTTTTAAAACTTGGGTGGCGATTTTAGTACCAATAATACAGGGAATGTGAAGTTCGCGGGAGATTATGGCGGCGTGGCAAGTGATGCCTCCTTCGTCAGTGATAATGGCAGAAGCTTTTTTCATGGCGGTGATTAGTTCTGGAGAAGTCATTTCTGAGACTAAGATATCCTTGTTATTCATTTTGGCTGTGTTTTCAAGGGAGTTGATAATTTTAATTTTTCCTTCGGCCTGGCCTTGAAAAGCGGTTTGGCCGGAGAATTCCTTGGTGTTTTTTGTGGTGGTTTTTTCTTTTTGTAGATTGAATTTTCTGAGAAATTTTTTTGCTTTTGAGCCGGTGAGAAAAGTTCTTTGGGAGCCATTTAGGTAAAAGACGCTGAAAGCTCTTCTTTGATTTAATTCGCTGGGGTCAAATTTGTTTTTGAGTAAGGCATTGGCAACTTCTTCGGGTATAAATTGGCGAAATTGATCTAGGGAAAGATGGAGGCGCTTGCTGATTTCCTGGCCAATTTTGTCTAGACAATAGTGACAGTAGAATTGAATTGGCTTGCTAAAGCTTTTGAGATAGGAAAGATCAGCGGCAATTATAATCATTTCTGATAAATTTTTTGGAGGATTAAGTTGTTGAAATAATCTTCTTTTTTCTTGTTGAATTCTAATTTTTTCTTTTCTTATATTTTCTAGTTCTTTTTTTGGATTAGTTTTGATTAGGTTTTTAAGATTATCAACAATGTCTTTAATGTTCCAAGCCGGGCATTTGATAGAATAGGGGATGTAGAAATATTTGTGGACGTGATTATTGATTTGAGAATACATTTTGAATTTAGGAAGTTTTTTTATGATGTTCTGGGTGGGTTGTCTAAATAGTTGGGATAGTTTTTTGTTATTTTTGATCTGAATGGTTAATTTTAAAGCGTTGTTTTTTTCTTCACTAGCCAATGTCTTTTTGGTGGGAAGGATTATTTTAGAAAAAGTTAAAGCTGGGTCGAGTTTAAGTTTTTTTTGTTTAATAACTCTGGTAATTTCCTGTATGCAGTATTTGGTGAGAAGTTCGTATTTTTGTTCTAGAAGCCAGCCAAGACATCGACCAGTATGGACTTTAAAGCGGTAGGCAGAAAGTTGGTGAAATTTTTGAAGGAGTTTCTTGTTAGTTAATTTGGGTAGGTTTAGTTTGTTAATTTGATCACATATTTTTTTGAGCTTAATAGAATTTTGATATAGTTCTTTGTGGACTTTATAGGCGATTGTGGGATCTTTGATAAGTGAGTTTAGAGTTTTTTGAGCGGCTATTTTTCGGTCATTAGAATAGTATAATTTGAGCTCATCATTCTTAAAGATGCCAAGAGGCTCTTGGACAGGCAAAATGCCAAAACTTTTAGCATAGTTTTTAGTCATGCCGCGAACTGGTGG
>JAUWOX010000067.1 GCA_030611905.1 bacterium | reverse complement strand
GCTGTTCTCTCTGGAAAAAGAATTTTAAGATGCATGGCTTGAATTGCAAAATCCCACCACTGATTATTCTGACGATCACTTTCTAGATCATCTTTCATTCCCTGCCAAGCTGAATCTAGATCAAGCTCTGCTGTTCTATCTGGAAAAAGGACTTTAAGACTCATAGCTTGATTTGCAAAATACCGCCAACTATTATTCCGGCGATCACTTTCTAATCGTTCTTTCGCTCTCTGCCAATCAGTCTCTGAAATTTCTGTTTCCGAATCGAATTTTAATCCTTCAGTTTCTTCTTGTTCCAAACTCAAATCCTGCAATTTCAAATCACCTTCTCCTTTTTTTTCAAAATGTTTCCTTATTCCCATAATCTAAATCATTAATTATTATTTTAGTCAACATAAACACTATAGTTACCACTATCATATACCCATAGTAATATGATATAAACTAATGAACTTCCCAACATCCCTACTGATCCCGTCACTAACATTTTCGTATTACTTTACAAACAAATATAAACTGCGAGCTTAATAATTTTGGAAAAATATTTATAAAACTTACCATTGTTCCACTTGGATAAAAATTTACTATTTTTATCCCCGCAGATACAATTAACTCTACAGATGTTTTATGAGTATATAGGCGAACATGTGCTTTATCTAACACACCAGTTTCTTTATAATCAAAGCTTCCAAATAAAAGTCTTAATCGATACTGGATTTGTGCGATATTCGGAAAAGATATAATAATAAAACCATCTGACTTTAATCTTTCACAAAGTATTTCTATTATTTGCACAGGATTCTTTATATGCTCTAAAACATCGCCAAAGACAATAAAATCAAATCCTTCCTCTTTAATATCTCCCCTGTTAAGTTTTTCCAAATTTAACTTATAAACTTTTTCACAATTATCTACAGCCAATTTGAATAATGCTTCATCATTTTCAATTCCAAAAATATTCTTTTTGTGCCCCAACAGTCTTCCTATAATCCCTGACGCACAACCAACATCTAATATTTTCGGAAATTGACTTTTAATATTTTTTAATATAATTTCTTTAAAAATATTATGTGAACGTCTTTTGTATTTTACATCTAAGTTTGAGTATTTCATAAAATCACCTTCTATATAATAATTCAATTTTATGTAGCACTTTACAACACCTCTTAGGCCAGCCCCATTCATTTGCCCACGCCAAAGCATCCGCTTTCATATAGCAATAGAGAGCCTCATCATCCATTAACTGAATAACTTTATCTACAAATTTATCCAAATCATAACACATTACCTTTATCATTCCTTTGGGATAATATGTCTTTAAAGCTTCTAAATCAAAACTAACGCCCGGAAGCCCGCAACTCATTGCCTCGCAAGCCACCATTCCTCCACTATTATAAATCACTAGATAAACAACAAGTCTGCTGGACTTAAAAATTATTATTTTTTCAAAATGTTTCCTTATTCCCATAACCTAAATCATTAATTACTATTTTAACATTCGACGCCACATCCTTCGGCAAATTTTTAACATCAATCCAATCCCATTCCTTTATCATCTCACCCGGCTCTATCTCACCAACCCTCTTTGCCAAATAATGTACTAAAATTACCAAAGCATTTTTATCTCCTGGTTTTGGCAACAATAAAGTACGCAAAGATTTGACAATTTTTATATCAATTCCCATTTCCTCTTGGACCTCACGCTTGGCAGATTCTTCTAATGCATTTTCCCAATCCTTGAAACCAAAATTCTCCACCTTCCCGCCCGGAAACTTCCAAAAATTATCCTTTCCATGTTTATTCAACAAAACTTTCCCCTTCTCAATTATAACTGGACCTGATGCAATAATTATTTTTGGCATATTATTTTTTTATATTAGATAATTGCTTTTGTTTTACCTGCGCCAATAATTTTTTCAAACGCTGACTTATTAAAACAGGATAATTATATATTTTATCTATAGACTTCAATGATTCAGACAATGTCTGTAATTGCTTCTGCGTATAAGCCCTTATTTGATCAAGATCAGGCATCTTAACAATCAATTTTCCTTTTGTAATATAATTTCTCAACAAAGAGACCCCAAATTTTTCACTATCCAACCCAATAATATCTTTTTGCATAATTCCATTTTTATAAATACGAAAAACTTGCTTCGAACCGGGATAGCTTAATTTACCCTTAGCTAACTTGGCCGCATAATAAGTTCTTCCATCCTTAATATATTGCGCCAACTTCAATACAGCTTCCAATTTAGGATCATCGCTTGGAGTAACCAGTTCAGTAAATACTAATATCTTGTCTACTGGCGCCCCAATACATAAATACTCTGCAATCTTCCACTCATCAAAATTACCAGCAACAGTAATCTTTACCTGTTTTAATCCTGCTTTGTCCAATTCCTTCCTAACATAACGCGCTTGACTAGCAAAATCCTCAACCGAAGAACCACTATCAATAATCACACCGGTCATAATGGGCTTACCAGCAACTTGATTTTCTTTGGCCACAATGATAGCATTTTCAGCTCCTTGTTTTAAATCATAAGTATCAATCATAAAAGCAATCGTCGGAAATATACTAGCTGCCTTTCTCATTGCCTCAAGCTCTGTGGGAAAAGATTTAATAAATGCATGGTAAGCTTTAGTATTTACACCAGACATTTCTAAATCAAACTTTCGAGAAAATGCTGGTACTATATTCGAAGGCGCCCCCAACATATAAGCCGAGCGTCCAAATTTAAGTCCTGCTTCATGACCATGAGCCCGAATCGACGGACCCGTTATGACCTGACACTTGCCCTTTGCAGCCAAGTAACTTCTGACTATTTTACTAGAAAATATGGTATTCGAAGTAAGAGTATTAATTAATAAAAAAGTCATTAAATTAACTTCCCAAATCCGACCAGAAATTCTTACTACTGGCTCATCAGCAAAAAATATTGAACCTTCCGGCATAGCCCAAACATCTCCTTGAAATTTATGTCCTTTCATTTTCTGAGCGCATTTTTTTGTAATTACTTCATTATCCAACAAATAATTAATCTCCTCTTCAGTATAAGTCCAATTCAAAATACCTTGAATAATTTCATCTAACCCAGCAAAAATTAAAAAATTACGATGTTTTGGCAAATGACGAACATACAAATCATAAGTTGCCCAAGTATTCTCCATTCCTAGCTCAATCCACATCGCCGAGACTGAAAAAATCTGATCATAGTCAAATAAATGTTGATCTTCGGGCAGAAAAAAATGCCTTTTATACTCCTTGCTTAATTTTTTCATAATTAACTTTTGATTTGTAATTCCTTAAATTTAAACAACCACGCCAATCCCAGATAAACCAAAGTTCCTCCGACAAAAGCACCAGCTGCCTGCAACAATAAACCGACAAAACTCTCCATATTAACACACCAAGACAACAAATATAACAAACCATAACAAACTGCTCCAGCGACCAACGCCAACAAAACAACTCCTACCATACTTTTAACAATTTCATTATCATTTAAATCACCAATTCGAACCCGCAAAACAATAGTTAGCAACATCATATTAATCAAAGCCGCTATAGAAAAAGCTAAAGCCAGCCCCAGTACTCCCATTGATTGGGATAAAATCAAACCACCGGCAATATTTATTATCATTGAAATAACACTAATTATTACCGGAGTCTTGGTGTCCTGCAAAGAATAAAAAGATCGTACCAATAAAGGAATTAAAGCCTGCGCAAACAAACTTAATGTAAATAAACCCAATGACTGGGCGGTTAAATAAGTATCTTCCCAACTAAACTTTCCAGCCCCAAGAACTAAACGAACAATTTGCGCCCGAAGCAGAAGCATAAATACTGAAGTAGGAATAACAAAAAATAAAATTTTGGAAAAAGTAGACGAAAAAGTATTTTTGAACAATTTAGACTTTTTTTGCGAAGCCGCTTCAGCCAATCTCGGAAAAGCCGCCAAAGCCATCGAAATACCAAAAATCCCAATAGGAAAATGCTGCAAATTATTAGCAAAATTAAAAATCGTAATACTACCTACACTAATTAAAGAAGCGATAACAGTAATCACCCAAAGATTAACTTGCGTCATTCCCAATCCAATAGCTGCAGGAATCATCAATCTAACTACTCTTTTAACTCCTGAATGCGCATAATCAAATACTAATCTGTAACGATAACCAAGCTTTATAACACTCGGCAATTGAACTATGAAATGCAAAAAAGCGCCAATTACTACTCCAATAGCCAGTCCCTTAACGCCATAGGGCTTTACTAAAAACAAAGCGCCAAAAATTATTCCAACATTATACATAATCGGAGCCAAAGCATAAAAGAAAAATCGCCTAAAAGAATTCAATATAGCCCCAGCTACGTTTGATAAACCAAAAAATATAGGAGACAACAGCATAATCCGCGTTAACTGCGCAGTTAATTCTTTTTCTGGTCCACTAAAACCTGGTGCAATCAAGAACATCAAACGCGGTGCAAAAATAAAAATAACTATGCAAATTAAAATCGTTATTCCTAAAATTATGTTTAATAATGAATTCGCCAAATGCCAAGCGTCTTTCTTTTTATTTTTAGTAATATAATCTACAAAAACAGGAATAAAAGCCGATGACAAAGCTCCTAAAATTAACAAATTAAAAATGAAATCAGGGATTCTAAAAGCGGCATAATAAGCATCTAATTGAATCCCAGCTCCAAATTGTTCAGCAAATAATCTATCACGAATCAAACCGAGAAAACGAGAAATAAAAGAAGAGATGCCCAAAATGAGCGCACCGGAATAGAATAGTTTTTTATATTTCTTAAAAATCTTCATGAAATAATCAACTATTTCCTATTTCACAAATACAACAGCATACGCCTTGTCTTTCTCCAACTCCGTCCTATACTGCAGTCCACTCTCAATATCAGACAACAGATTATCAGAAGAATATTTCCAATTTACAGAATATCCTCTTGGAAATTTTAAATTACTAGTAAAATTATACGGCTTTGTCCCGGGCTGTCTTTGCACAAATAGGCCATAAGATACTGCCGGATCACTAATATTTTTCTTAACTTCAAAAGGTAATTTATATTTAACCACAACTGTCTTAGCCTGCCCCTGTTCAACCCCCATCCAATTACCAAAAACGGTTTTTCCGTCCTCCTGAAACATTCTAGTTTTAGACACCTCATCTGTTCGCATCTTGCTTTCAATTTCACCAACTAATGGATCAGGATATGAATCTTCTTCTATAGGTCTCAAGACATCCCAAAATTCCTTATCAAACCCGTGTGCCTCAATTAACTCACTACCCAAAGGAACATAAATCCTCATATATGACATATTCTTTACGTTCGTCCAATAACTATTCTCGCTGCCATTATGGATTCTCGTAACCGTTACCGTATCCACAACACTACCATCATCCAAAATTTCCGCCTCATGCAAAATTTTCTCATCAACTACATGGTCAGTTTTACCCCCACCAATATTAGTTGACACAACACCTAAATAATCCTTACTAGTACTCTTAATCTCTCCGGTCCAATTAGATTCCTTGGCCCAATTCTCTAATCCCTCATCAACGAAATACATCATAATATGCTTCTGTTCCAACATTCTATAAAACACATCACCTAAATCTAACCATTTATTCTTGTCTAAATTTGTTAATTTGTCAAGGAATTTGGGAAACATATCTGCTAAGAATTTTTTCGGCTGATTTTCTTCTTTATCATAATCAATCTCTACTTTCCATTGCGTCTCATCAAAAAAATTATCAGCATTGACCGCAGTATCATATTCCGGCATCTCAATCTCTCCAGTTAACCTTAACAACTCTTCCAATACTGTTCCAGTCATCGCAAATACCCCATCAACTGTTGGCCCACCTGATTTCTCATATAATGACATAACATTCTTTGCTGACATAGGAAAATCA
>JAUWOX010000040.1 GCA_030611905.1 bacterium | reverse complement strand
GATATTCATAAACTTTACACCAAGTTTGATTCTGCGACTGACAAGCGGCAATTTCATCCTTGCCGTCTTGATCTACATCACCGACTGCAATATCAAGGCCGCCAAAATAGTGAGGATGAAAAGCATAAAATTCTAAGGGTTTCTTTTTGCCATTTTTATCAAAGACCTTGATGATTGGAGAACATTTTGGACCAGCACCGACTATAATTTCATCCTTGCCGTCTCGATCTATATCGCCTGCCGCCACTGATCCGCCGCATTCTTGTCTGCCAAAAGCTTTAAATTGTTTAATTATTTTTTTCTTTTTATTGAATTTATAAATTTTTACGCGGGAAACAGCTTCTTCGGCAGGAATAGTAATTATTTCATCTTGCCCGTCATTGTTAACATCACCGGAAGCAATGTTGATACCGCTGGTTAAACTTGGACCATAGGGCCAAAATTCTATCTTTTTCTTCTTAGCGTGTTGTTCGTAAATTTCAACCTTAGGAGTTCCCCCGGCGCGCTGACTGACTATTATCTCATCAATTCCATCAGCATCAACATCGCCCGAAGCGATATTCATTCCTTTTGAGCTGCTGGGAAATGGTTTGATTCTATTTAACCGTTTAGATAATCGTCCTTGATAAGTATATTCTTTTAATTGTGATTTTACATTATGGCCTGTAGAAATAATTATATTGTAAGGCAATTTAGCAAAAGAAATTCCAGGTAAAACTAAAATTATCCCTCCTAAAAGGAATAGTTTAATGCCAATTTTTATTTTATTTTTCACTTTTTAAGCTTTCCTTTCCCGAGAGGATCAAATCCTTTTTTGATCTCTCCGCCGTCCTTAAAGGTGTCACTGTCAGTATCGGGATTTTGAGGATCAGTTTTATATTGAAATTCTTCAAGATTATTTAATTTGTCTTCATCGGTGTCCTGCGTTGCATCTAAATGATTCTTGGGATCTAAATTATTTTTTATTTCCCAGCCATCAGGGAGTCCGTCAAAATCTGAATCATATTCTTCTGGACTGGTGCCAATTTCTAGTTCTTCTAAGGTAGTCAACCCGTCACCATCGGCGTCCTGTTTTTCAATACTTTCTTGATTAGTTGATTGTTGAATGGGTTCTTCTTTTAAAAAATTTGAATAAACAAAATATCCTAAACTAGCTAGAGCTATAATTAAAATAATAATTAAGGCTACAATTAAGGGTTTAGACTTTTTGTCTGTCGGTTTTTTACTATTGTCTAAAACCGGTTCGGATTTTCCAGGAGAGTCTTGTTGTGGAATATCCATTGGCTGAGAAGCTTTTTTTTGTGACATGATGAAAAATTAATAGTAAGTATTATTTAGCTATTAACTGATTACTAGTTTTATAATTTACCTGGTCCATTAGGGTCAAATCCTTTTTTAATTTCGTCGTTGTCTGTAAAAGTATCGTCATCAGTATCGGGATTCTTAGGATTTGTCTCGTACTTGAATTCGTCTTTATTCTTTAATTTGTCTTTATCAAGATCTTTTTCAGCATCGGTGGGATCTTCTGGGTTTAATCCATATTTCTTTTCCCATTCATCAGTCATAGTATCACCATCGGAATCTTTAATCTCTGTTTTTCCTTTTTCTTCAACAATAATATTTTCTGGAATTACAGATTCATTTTGTGGAGTATTGACTAGAGGCTGGTTAGCTTCTTCTGAAGTGGGCGCAAACCATTTGTTATAAGCAAAAATACCACCTAATATTAAACCAGCTAAGGCGGCTACAACTATTATTAGTATTACAATTTTGACTACTAAATTCTTTTTTTCAATTTTTTCAATTGATGGCCCGCCTGATGGCGCTTGTGGTGTTTCTGGCTTTGTTGCTTCGGACGGCTTAGGTGGTGCCGGCTTAGGTTTCGGTGGTTCTGGCTTTGGTGGTGGAGGAGGAGTTGGTTCTGGTGTTGACGGTTGAGGTGGCGCGGAAGGAGGAGCTGGCTTGGGAGGGGCTGGTTGTTTGGGTTGAAATTGCGGAGGAACTGGAGCTGGTGATTTGGGAGGGGGCGATGGTTTTGGCGCGGGCGGCGGAGCACTGGCGACCGGAGAGGGCTCTGGTTGGTCAATTTTTCCCATTTCATTTCTAAACTTCTTAACTTTGTCTGAAGTTGGTTTCGGAGGTTCTGGCTTAGGAGGTGTCGGAGGTGAAGGCGCAGACGGAGCTGGTGGCGTTGGCGTTTCTGGCTTATCTTCGGGTTCATCGCCTGGTGTTGGCAAATTTGTTGGTGGTGGTGTCATGGTTTTGTTTTAATTTTTTATAAATTTAACATTTGGGAAAATTTCCCATTTAGTTTATTATACAATATTTATAATTTTTGGACAACTGGGGGGTGTAGATAACTTGACGAATAAAAAAAGGCCCACGAGAAGCCTTTGTGCAAAAGTGCGAATTACTGTGAGCGCAAATTTTCCGCGTCAACCAACCATTTTTCACCTTCGTAGCTAACAATCAGCTTGTTCTCCTTTTTTCCTTGGCCAACGATTGTTACAACCGTACCAGCAGGAAAATGTTGAGCCATCAAAAGTTCAGCGCCATGTAATGTTTCACCTTCCTTCAATACTACTCGGTCGTCGTTTTTAAAATCCGACAGGTTAACTGGTCCAGACCCTACTGGTAAGGAAAGTCTAGCTGTGGTTAAAGCATCTTGTTCTTCCATCTGCTCTCTCCTTGTTTTGGGAGTGGTGGTTTTTGAAGGTGTGTACGTTAGCTTAGCATTTTAAATGAAAATATCAAGGCAAGGTGTAGATAACTAGATAAATAAAAAAGACCTCGACGGTCTTATGAAAGTTCAGAAAGGGCTTCGTCAATTAGTGCTTGGCTGCCTAGCTCTCTTTGAACATCGCCCAAGATTAAATCATTGCTCCCTTGAAGCCCTGAGTCCCCACTGATCACCAAGCTTTCCGTATCACCACCTAATGATTCAGATGATTCAACTAATCTTTGTGCTGTTTCGAGTCGTTCTTGTCTCTCTCTTTGTCTAAATATCTCTTCCTCTTCCTTTCTAATTGCTGCTATTCCTCTAATAATCTTTGCTTCTGTGCTATTTAGCTGCTCTTGTTGTCGATCGTATTCTTCGACAGAAATTTCAGGCCTAATTAATCCTAGTGCTCTTGTTTTTCTTTCATGTGCTACGATAGCTCTTTGGGCCAGTAGTTTGTTTTGAAGCAATGGTTCTTCGGCGTAAAATTCTCTAAAAAGTCTTTTCTTTGCGCTACTAAAGAGAGCAAATTTCGATAGCGCGATGAGCGTTAGGATTGCTAGTGTCCAATACAGAGGGCCCCAGAGTCCAATCGTTAAGGTGACGAGAAGTGCAATATAGGCAAAAATCTGACCTATGAACAGGAAGCTACTTGCAGCATTGTTGCTGCTTTTTGCTACCATTTCTTCCACTAATATGTCGCTATCTGCATCGCCTGGATACCACAGAAGATGTCGAAAAAGTTTTTTGACACTTGAACATTCGGACATTTGTTCGTGCTTTTCCGTTGTTTTTTTGATGTAGTACGGCGTTCTCATCGTATCCTCCTTGTTAAAGTACACGAGTAATCGGAATTTAAATAAGCTTACTCTACATAAAAAAACTTGTCAATAGTAAGGGAATGTGCTATTTTTAATAATTATGAAGTCATATTTTATTAAAACATTCGGCTGCCAGATGAACAAATCCGATTCCGAAAGAATCGAGCGGGTTTTGCTGGATATGGGCCTGAGTCGAGCAAAAGAAGCGGACGAGGCTGATTTGGTTGTGGTAAATACTTGTTCTGTTCGTCAATCTGCTGAAAACCGAGCAACTTCTTTTTTGAAAAATTATAAAAAATTGGGCAAGTACTGCGTGATTACTGGCTGCTGCGCAAGCAAAGATCCGGAAAGGTTTGAAAAATGGGTTGATTTGGTTTTGGATATTAGAAATTTGGAAAAATTGCCTTCATTTCTCAAAAACGAGGCTCATAAACCTCGCCTTCGACAACGGCATAATTATTTTAAAACTAATCCTAAATATTCAAATGAATTTCATGCCTATGTGCCAATTATGACTGGCTGTAATAATTTTTGCTCTTATTGTGTAGTCCCCTATGCTCGAGGCCGTGAAGTGAGCAGGCCTGTCAAAGATATAATTAATGAAATTAAAAGCTTAGTTAAAAATGGCTACAAAGCGATAACTTTATTAGGGCAAAATGTAAATAGTTATAAATCAGGCAAGACTGATTTTCCTGCGCTTTTGGAAAAAATTAATAATTTAGACGGCAATTTTTGGATTTGGTTTTTGACAAGTCATCCCAAGGATATGAGTAAAAAATTAATTAAAACTGTGGCAAACTGTAAAAAAGTTTGTCGTTATATTCATTTACCTATACAGTCTGGGAATAATGAAATTTTGAAAAAAATGAATCGTAAATATACTCGGGAAAAGTATATTAAACTTACTAAATTGATTAAACTTAATATGCCGGATGTTTGTTTAACGACCGATATAATTGTTGGCTTTCCTGGAGAAACTAGAAAGCAGTTTAATGATACAAAAAAATTGTTTAAAGAAATAAGATTTGATATGGCCTATATTGCGCAATATTCAAAACGGCCAAAAACTGCGGCGGCCAAACTGGAAGATAATGTGAATTGCCAGGAAAAGAAGAGACGAGATAAAGAATTAACTAAGATTCTAGAAAAAAGCGCTCTGGAAAATAATAAGAAATATGTTGGCAAAACTGTTGAGGTTTTAGTTGAAAAACCTGGAATCGGAAAGACGAGAAGTTTTAAAACCGTGAAGCTTGAAAATAAGGATAAAAACTTAGTCGGTAAAATTGTGAAAGTTAAAATTAATAGGGCTCTGGAATGGTGTTTAACGGCTACTAACGACGATAGTAGCCGTTAAAGTCCTTTCTTTGCCCTTAAATAAGCTTAAAATAAGAATAGCTTAAATAAGCCTAAATATGACGAGACTGCCAAAAATAATTTGTATCGTAGGTCCTACGGCTTCAGGCAAGTCGGGTTTTGGTATCAAATTAGCTAAGAAATTTAATGGCGAAATTATATCTGTTGATTCACGACAGATTTACAAAGAGATGAATATTGGGACGGGAAAAGTCAGACCAGAAGAGATGGACGGGATTAAACATTATATGATTGATATTTTGAAACCTAATCAAGGTTTTACTGTTGCTCAATATAAAGACATGGCCGAGGAAATTATTGACTACATTTTGAAAAGAAATAAGTTGCCCATTTTAGTTGGCGGGACTGGATTGTATATGCAGGCAATTGTTGATAATTTTTCTATTCCAAGAGTTGTACCGGATAAAAAATTAAGGGCTAAACTAGAGAAGCAGGATATTAAAATTTTATGGAAGAAATTATTAAAGTTAGATCCTGGAGCGAAAAAAGTTGTGCAAAAAGAAAATAAGAGAAGAATTGTCAGAGCCTTGGAAGTATGTTTGAAAACCGGCAAACCATTTACTGA
This sequence comes from bacterium, assembly GCA_030611905.1. Classification (GTDB taxonomy): domain Bacteria; phylum Patescibacteriota; class JABMPQ01; order JABMPQ01; family JAQVVF01; genus JAUWOX01. The sequence continues at coordinate 3,237 of JAUWOX010000040.1, read as the reverse complement.
GCAAACTAAAAAGAGAAAACCAAAATATAATGTTTTGCAAATTGTAATTAAAGTGCCGAGAGAAAAATTATATAAGCGAATTGATAAAAGAGTTGATCAGATGATTAAAGATGGTTTAGTTGATGAGGTTAAAAAACTGACTAAGAAATATTCCTGGAAATGGCCGGCCATGAGCGGCATTGGTTATGGAGAGTTTAAGGGTGAGATAAATAGAATTAAAGATAAAGAAATTTTGGATGAAATTATTCAGCAGATTAAATATCATAGTCATCAATATGCCAAGCGACAAGAGAGCTGGTTTAAACGAGATAAGAAAATTAAATGGGTAAAAAATTATAAACAAGCTGAAACATTGGCGAAAAAGTTTTTGAAATAAATATTAATAAAAAAAAGACCGACTGTCCCCCTTCGCTTACTAAAGTAAGCTACGGTGGATAAATCGGTTTTATGCTATTTGTGATCTAATGTACGTGAGTTGAGAACGAACTTCTGGCTGTGCTCGAGCTAATACTTCAAAAGCTTGCCAGGTTTGCCTTGGAGTTTGGTCAATAACGGTATCCCATGGAGAAGCTTGTAGATTCATCCTTAAGATGGCCAGTTCTCTGAGCGTGCTCAAGATATAAAGGAAGAATTCCTCGCCCAGGCTTTCTCCTACATCACTCACTGCACACATTGGTCGTCCTTGATAATAGACTCGAGCAACGTCAATGAATGAGTCAGGCATGACAGCAAATTCAGAGATTGGAGAAAGATCGGTCCATGGTTTGCCCAGCACACCAGATTCTGGAAATACGCTTAGGATTCCAGTAGAAAGAACGGGTATAAATTCAATATCATGCTCTTGACAAACACTCCACATATTTGCCACTCCCCTAAGAGAACAACAGGCACTGAAGAAAATGACACGTTTTGGCCGATCCTTTTCATACCATTCAAGGATGTGACGCAAACAGTCTCGAACTGTAGAGCCAGAAGCCGAGCAAGTGTCCACAAAAACAATAACCGGATGTCTAGGAAATGGTTTGAGGGGCTTGCTAACTTCTGTTACAAAATCATTGCCTTCAAGATGCCGCTGCGCTTCAAAAGCAACCGTAAAAATAGGAGCAATAGTATAGGGATAGATACCAGCAGATGCCAAAGCTTTGCCGATTTTCATGGGATCAGCACCGCGCAAGGGTACGAACTGAACCATTTTCCCAGGTTCCAGAACATCAGTTGCAGCACGGACTAAATAACGGGTAATCTCTTTGAGAAGTCCAACTTTGGTCCATCCCCAAAGCTCACGACCTGTAAGAAATTTTCGGCCTGCACCGCTATCAACAACTCTGATCTGCGGAGGTAATTGTAGATGTGAAATATCAAGATGATCAGCCAGTCGTTGTGGTGTGACAGTATGAGATATCCAACCCTCGCCTGGTTTACAATCTGTAGATGAACCATTTGTGGCAATGCTTACTTTGCTTAGTGGAACTGGCATGCTCCCTCCTTTGGTTGAAAGTGCGGTCATTATTTAAAAAAACCCGCTGGGGCGGATTTTTGGGGGCGTTAAATTATCCCTTGGAAAGCTAGATAAATTGTTCGTTTCTGATTTTGCATACATTATTATCATTCTACGAATTCATGACAGATTGGTCAAGAGAGTTTTTTCTTTAAGATGTTCATAACTATCTTTGGATTAGCTTTGCCTTTGCTTTCCTTCATGGCCTGGCCAACTAAAAATTGTAAGGCATTTTGATTGCCAGATTTAAAATCCTGAACAGGCTTGGGATTTTCTTTTATTATTTTATCGATAATAGAATCTAATTCTTTTTCATCAGATACCTGGGTTAAATTTTGCTCGTCAACTACTTGAGATGGATCAGAGCCCTTGTCAAACATTATTTTGAGAACTTGTTGAGCTCCGGAAGAAGAAATTTTATTGGTATAAATCATGGCACAGAGTTCAGCGAAGTTTTCTGGAGTAATTTTACATTTTGAAATTGAGATCTTTTCTTGTTTTAACAGAGCAAACAATTCTGAAGTGATCCAATTAAAAACCAATTTTACGATTTTTAAATAGCCCTCATCTGATACTTTTTCAGTTTGTTTTAATTCTTCTACCCAAGAACTTGTTTCGGTCATTACGTTTTCGAAGTATTCGGAAATTAATCTATCGACAATAATTAACTTCGTTTCTTTTTCCGATAAACCAAATTGCTTGATGAAGCGTTGTTTTTTTTCAGCAGGAAGTTCGGGCAGGGCTTGTTTTAATTTGGCCACCCATCCGGGATCAAGACGCAAGGGGGTTAAATCTGGTTCTGGAAAATATCTATAATCATGTGATTCTTCTTTGGAACGCATTTCACGAGTGGCGCCTGTATTTTCATCCCATAATCTAGTTGTTTGTTTTTTGGGTGAATCATTCTGCTCCCAAAGTTCAGTTTGACGCTTGATTTCGTACATCAAGGCCTTTTCAACTGCTTTAAAAGAATTCATATTTTTTAATTCAGTTTTGGGAGATAATTTTTTTTCACCAATGGGTCGTAAAGAAATATTAGCATCACAGCGTAGATGCCCTTTTTCCATATTGGCATCGGAAACATCAATGTAGCGAATTAAATTTTTTAATTCTTGCAAAAAAAATCTGGCTTCAGCTGGATCACGAAAATCTGGTTTAGTTACTATTTCCATCAAGGGAGTACTGACACGATTATAATCAACTAAACTATAATCTTGATTGGCTAAATGAGTTAATTTTCCAGCATCTTCTTCAAGATGGATTCTCTCTAAATCAATTCTTCTATTTTCACCGCTAATATTAATATCTAAATAACCGCCATTGCATAGAGGCTGATCGAATTGAGAAATTTGATAGCCTTTGGGAAGGTCGGGATAGAAATAATTTTTGCGATCAAATTTAGAAGTCTCTGGGATCTGGCAATTCAATGCATAACCAGTCATAATGGTCCATTCAATTGCCTGGCGATTGGGAACGGGCAATACTCCAGGGTGACCCATGCAAATTGGACAAACATTAGTGTTTGGCTTGGCATTATTTGAATCATTATCACAAGAACAAAACATTTTCGATTTTGTTTTTAGCTGAACATTAATTTCAAGACCAATTATTGTTTCGTATGTAGTCATAAAAATTAACGATTAATAGTGGGCATTTGGTTGTTAATATTATAACAAATTTTATTTGATAGCTTAGTAACAACTTTTACAATTTTTTTATTTATTTCGTCAATGGACATT
>JAUWOX010000091.1 GCA_030611905.1 bacterium | reverse complement strand
CTTTGATTAGTACCATCAGCATTCATAACATAAATTTCTGCATTTTCATCATTTTCTTCCCTATATGACGTAAAAGCAATTCGGCTTCCGTCAAAAGACCAAGTAGGAAGCATATCAGAAGCAAGATTATTACTTAAATTCCTTTGATTAGTACCATCAGCATTCATAACATAAATTTCTCGATTTCCATCCCTCCTTGATACAAAAAGAATCTTCCCTTTAAGATCACTACAATCCATTACACCATCGCAATTGTTATCAATTCCATTGCACATTTCTTCTGCGCTTGGATTTACATCTCTATCATCATCATCACAGTCAACTGCAGTTCCACAATTGCCCCTTGAATAAAATCCGTCTCTATCATCATCCTTGCATTCAATTTCACCCTCACTTTCTCCTTCTCCTTTACGTCCTGCATCTGCACCATTAGTATAAATATTAGTAATATTATCTCCACAACCAACAAAACCAATACAACCAACTGCCAAAGCTATTAAAACATAAATTCTTAAACTATCCCACGCTCGTAAAGAACCTGTTAATTTTTTCATTGCTTACTCCTTTGCCCGCAGGCATGTCAAAGACCTCTCAGGTCTTTTTTTATTGTCAAAGAACTTTAATTAATATACAACATTCTCTTAAAAAAATCAAGGGGAAATAAAAAAGACAACCCAATAGCCGTCTCACAAAGAACATTCCGTTTGATAAATTGAACACTTGCGACGATTCACACAACAAAAACAAAAATCAGTATTACAGCCTTCATGCAAACCTTTTTTTTTCGGCAGAGCCTGCATTGATCTTAATCGCTTCAATAAAGCCCTCTGCTTATTTGTCATCGCTTTCTCCTCCTAGCTAGTCCTTATAGCATATACAACCACAGCCAGAACAACAAATACTCCGATAGTCATCACCATGACCTTCCCTCCGTCCAAAGAACATATCCCTATAATAAATAATATTTAACTAATCGTCAAGAGTTTTACAATAATCCAAGCACAACTTCAAAAAGTTCATGCTATTTTAAAGCATTCCCCAGCTTCTCTATCTCCTCCCCATACATTTTCCAATCCCCCCGCTTCTGCGCCTCAATCGCATTTCTATAATATTCTTCCGCTTTTTTCAACTGCTCACTAAAATCCTGACTAACTTCTTTTTTTCCACCTACCTTTTTATCAACTTTTACTCTAGCTTCTCCTTTAAAAATTCTTTGTAAGGCTAAACCCAAGCTCTCTTCCATAGCTATACTGTCTTCATAGGCCACAATCACTCTTTTCAACTCTGGAATTTTTCCTCCTTCAGAACAAATATATAAAGGCCTAACATATAACAAAGACTGCTCAATAGGGATAACCATCAAATTTCCCTGATTAACTTCTGAACCCCGTTGATCCCATAAAGAAATTTGCCGCGAAATTTCAGGATCCTGATTAATTCTATTTATTATCTGTTTTGGCCCATAAACCAACTTCTGCTTTGGAAAACGATAAACTAATAACTTGCCATAATTATCACCGTCAGATCTTGCCACCATCCAGGCCGCCATATTATCCTTTCCTTTTGGAGTATAGGGAATCATTAAAATAAATTCCTCTTTCTTTTCACTCGGCAATTTCATAATTATATGTCTCATCCCCAAATCTGATTCATCCTTACTCATGACTTTTGGAATATCCCATTGGTCCTCTTTATTATAAAAAATCTGCGACTTATCCATATGATAAATAGAATACATTTTTGTCTGATAAGCAAAAAGATCTTCAGGATAACGAATATGCTTTTTTAAATCAGACGGCATTGAATCTAAAGATTCAAAAACATCAGGAAACATTTTAGCATAAGTCAAAATCAAAGGATCCTGATTATCTGCTAAATAAGCCTGCATTTTACCAGAATATGCATCAATAACAATTTTTGCAGAATTTCTAATATAATTTATCTGCTCATTATCTGCTCCCCTCATCTTTTCAGCATAAGGATACGCACTAGAGGTAGTATAAGCATCATAAATCCATTTCAATCTACCATCCTTGGCAACTACCAAATATGGATCTGCGTCAAATTTCAAAAACGGAAATGCTTTTTTTACTCTTTCATTGATTTTTCTATAATACATTATCCTACTGTCAGATTCAATATCAGAAGACATGAAAATTTTCAATGAAGCAAACTTAACTGCAAATAAAGCTTTTTTAAATAAAGAGTCTATCACAACACCGCCGTTTCCTTGATATTCATTGTAAACATTCTCTTCACCCTTTGGATAATCAAACTCTTCTGACTTTGCTTTTACAAAAACATAATTAGAACTAAGCTCGCCATAATATATTTCTGGCCGCTCAACTTTTAGAGATTTTATGGAAGACTCTGGCGGCAAATCCTTTATAAACAACTGAGGCAAGCCTTCCCGCGTTGCTTCATTAACCGGTCCCAGAGTCAAACCAAAGCCATGTGTAAAAGTAAACCTTTTATTAATAAAAGTTCGATGCGGCAAACTAGCAGTATTCAATTCACGAGGAGAAAGCATCACCTGCCGCAATTCATTATTAATATTATAACGATCATTATCAACTGAAACAAAATCATAATAAGTCCTTATTTCCTGCAATTGCCCAAAAGTATCCAGCAAAGGCTGACGATCCCAAAGACGAACATTTTTAACAGTTGCCTCATTATTATTAATATCCTTCATGCTCAATTTTGCTTCAGCGTCTAAATTTTTTTCTTCTATGTTATTTAAATTAAAAGCATGGCGCGTCGCCTCAATATTATTTTCAATAAACGGCTCTTCTTTGACTAGCTCATTAGGAATAACAATAAACTTTTGTACAATCCCAGGAAGAAGCAATCCACCAACCATCGCCACAATAATATATAAACCAATCGCTCCTAAAAATAATCTATATTTTTCCTTAAAAATGTTAATAAGACTTAAAGCTGCTGCCACCAAGGCCGTAGCGCCAAGGATCTTTAAAAAAGGCAATACTATATTTATATCTGTATAATTTGCTCCCAAAAAAGACCCTGTTTGAGAATAAAGCAGTTCTGGAATTCTTACAAAATATATTTGCAGTCCCTGCAAAATAAAAAGCAAAGAAATCAATACTAACAAATGTCCTTTAGCAAATTGATTGACTTTGTCTGAACTCTTTTCCAACACAACTGCTGTTTTAAAAATCTTTTTCAAAAAAGTCAGAGATCCCCGTAAAAAATAAATCACTCCAGAACCCAATAGGGAAACAATAACCATTGAAAATCCTAAACCAAGCAAGGCTTTAATTAAAGGCAGAGAAAAAAAGTAATAAGAAATATCACGCGAAAAAACAGGATCTTTCACTCCAAAAGGAACTTTATTAAAAAATTTCAAAAAAACTTCCCAAGCCTCCACGCCATACAAACCAGCCAACACACCAACAACCAAACAAAAAACTAAAATCAACCAATTAAAATATTTTTTCAAATCCAACTGCGGCATTTCAGAAAACTTTATTTCAGGCTGACTGCGCGTAACAAAACTCGCCAATCTCAAATTTAAATAAGTCAAAATAAAAACTACTAAACCAAAGACAAAACCAAGAAACACTTTTGCCTTTAAAATAGTTGTAAATATCTGAGTAAAACCAACCTCATCAAACCAAAACCAATCCACTATTAAATTTACAATGCTTGAAAAAAAGGCAGCTATAAAAAAAACAATAGCTCCAGCAATTGTCAATCCAATTAAATACTTTTTTTGCATATTTATATAATTAAATACTATCATAAAAGCCTACCATTATAATACTAAAAAAACAAGCATACCGAGTAATCACAACAAGCCTTGACAAAAAAAATAAATTTAGTAAAATAAAATAATCGCTCTTTAATAATCTTCAATCTTTGAATCCGGATAAACCAGACCACGGGCGTACTCTTGATTCGATAGCTATGCTTGGCTAGGTCGAATGGAGTACAGGAGGAAGCCATGTCAGCACAAACAAATGCAAAAAACACAAGAGCCGAAGACGAAATAACCGAATACACAACAAGCGGTCGATTGCTTTTATTGTTCAGAGTAGATATCCCTCATCTTCTGAAAACTAGACAGATACGGCTCTATCTAGAGCTCTCGGCTCAATCCACTACTCATGACAAGGAAGTATTGGCACAAGCCAAAAAAGACAAAACCTTAAGTCAATTCGAACCCATTGACTGGACCAAGCTCGCTCCGATTCCAATTCACATGGAATTCGATGTAGTCAGTATCATACATATTACAAGATTTACCTTTCATGATATTTTCAAGAGTATCCAAGGATTCGAAGAAGAAATCCTAAGACTTCTCTGCCAACATGTCTTTTTAACAGCGACCCTAAAAACACTCGCAACTATCCAGCTCACAGATGGACAGCAATTATTAAATATCCCGATTCAAATCTACCCTGGAGCAGGAATTCCTGGACTCACCAAGTTTGCAATTATCGGACTACTCCAACCCGAAGTTGATCGATATAACCTAGATCTACACGATTGGCTTTTCTCTTGGTTTGTTCAAAATGCCGAAAAAAAAATCAAAACAGTTCTTTTGGACGCCACACGCAATATGCTCACTGGCGTCTTTGGTCCCAAGCACCACTAATCACTCTTAGACAACTAAG
>JAUWOX010000069.1 GCA_030611905.1 bacterium | reverse complement strand
TACCTTATCTCTAAAGGCGTCTCGCCTTATAGAATTCTTGCCGCCACTTTTACAAATAGAGCCGCTCGAGAAATGAAAGATCGGGTTAGGCAGTTGCTAAAAAATCATCAATCAAATTCTCAACCCCATTATATGGGAACTTTCCATTCTATTTGTGTAAAGTTCCTTCGGCAGGAAATTACCAAATTAGGGTACAATAAAAAATTCAATATTTATGGTAGTGACGATCAATTGTCAGCAGTAAAACAATCAATGCGCAAATTGAATTATAATACCAGCGAAGTTAATCCCCGAGGAATTCATGCTTTGATTTCATCAGCCAAGAACGAATTATTAACACCCGCTCAATTAGAAGAACAAAGCAACGAATTCATGGAAGAAATAGCTGCTAAAACCTATAAAGTTTACCAAGAATTCCTGAAAGAAAATAATGCTTTAGACTTTGATGATCTTTTAATGTTAACCATTAAATTATTTAAAAAAGATTCACAGATTCTTAAAAAATATCAGCAAAAATTTGATTATATATTGATTGATGAATACCAAGATACTAATAAGGCCCAGTATGCCTTAATCAGTCTTTTGGTTAAAAACCATCAAAATATTACCGTTGTTGGCGACGATTGGCAGTCGATTTATTCCTGGCGGGGAGCTAATATACGGAATATTTTAAATTTTGAAAAAGATTTCAAAAAAGCCAAAATTTTAAAATTAGAGCAAAATTATCGTTCCACGCAGAAAATTTTAGATGTAGCTCATGCAATTATTGAAAAAAATAAGAATCAGAAGAAGAAAAAACTTTGGACTAAAGATACTTCCGGCCAAAAACCAATTCTTTTTGAAGCCGAAGATGAGAGAAATGAAGCTAGCTTCATAATCCAGGAAATTGAGAATAAGAATCAATCTTTCAATAATTTCGTAGTTCTTTATCGTACTAATGCTCAATCGCGTGCTCTAGAAGAAGCTTTTTTAAAGAAAAATATTCCTTATAAAATTGTTGGAGGGCTTCGTTTTTATGAAAGAAAAGAAATAAAGGACGTCTTGGCTTATTTAAGACTAATCAATTCATCTACAGACTCAGTCAGTTTGAATAGAATAATTAATGTCCCCTCTCGAAGAATTGGTTCCAAAACAATTGGTTCTTTAGAAAAATTTTCTAAAGAAAAAAAATGTAATTTCGTTACTGCGTCTACGCAAGCTCATCAGATTGAATCCCTTAGACAGCCAGCCCAGGAAAGCTTGAAGAAATTTGGAGAAACTATTAAAAATTTACAAAAAAAATCAAAAAGTATTTCTTTGACATCCCTAATTGATTTATTATTAATTACTACGACATACAAAGACTTTATTCTAGATGGCTCTGAAGAAGGGGAGTACCGGTGGGAAAATATTCAAGAACTTAAAACTGTTACCGGTAAATATGGCAATAACAAACAGGGTCTAACTAATTTTTTAGAAGAAGTCGCTTTAATAACTGATATTGATCAAATAGATGATAAAAAAAATGCCGTTACTTTAATGACTATTCATTCTGCTAAAGGTCTCGAATTTAATACTGTTTTTATTGCTGGCCTGGAAGAAAATTTATTTCCTCATTCCCGTTCAATGCTTAGTTCAGAAGAGCTCGAGGAAGAAAGGCGTCTCTGTTATGTAGCAATGACTCGCGCCAAAAGACAACTCTATTTAATTTATGCCAAATCAAGAGAGATCTTTGGCAACGCCCAAGCTAATCCGCCTTCTCGTTTTATTGAAGATATTCCGGAAAAATTACTAGAAAATGCCTCTTTAATTTCGCCAGAGAATACTTACAAAAATCAAATTGAAGACTGTAAATTTAAAACTGGCGATAAAATAAAACATCCTAAATTTGGTACAGGGCTAGTCATCGGTTTTAGTAATAATCTAATAACAATCATTTTCGAAAAAATCGGCCTAAAAAAATTATCACCTAAATCTGCCAAATTCAAAAAAATCAAATAATTTAATAGCCAAAAACACTCCTTTAGTTCGCCGCTTCGAGAAGTAGTACATTGTCGCGGGGCTGGAGGAATCATCTAATATCTGATATCTATTTATGAAACCTCAAAAACGTCTCGGCCAAAATTTTATCAAAGATCTAAAAATAATCGACGAAATGTTATCAGCCGCTGATTTAACATCTCAAAATTTTATTCTAGAAGTTGGTCCAGGCAAGGGCGCCATTACTGAAAAATTAGCACCAAGAGTTAAAAATGTTTTAGCAATTGAAAAAGACAAGAATCTTGTCAAATATCTTCAAAAAAAATTTAAAAATCAAAAAAACATCAAAATAATCCCAGAAGATATTTTAAAAATTGCCAGCAGTCAGTTGCCAGCCGCCAGCTACAAAATAATTTCCAATCTTCCCTTTTATCTCACTTCCCGCTTCCTCCGCATTTTTCTCGAACTTCGCAACAAACCGACGCTTATGGTTCTTGTTATCCAAAAAGAAGTTGCCCAGCGCATTTGTGATCAACCGCCTCATGCTAGCCTATTGTCAAATTCAGTTCAGTTTTATGCCAATCCTCAAATTATAGATTATGTTCCCAAGTCAGCATTCTATCCTGTACCAGAAGTTGATGCCGCTATTATTAAAATAAAAATTTTACTCAAGCCAAAAGTCGAAGTTGAAAACATTAAAAGATTTTTCCAAATCATGAAAATTGGTTTCTCCCAAAAAAGAAAGCAACTTCATAATAATCTAACTACCGGTCTCCATATTTCCAAAGAACAAGCCCAAAAGCTACTGGCTAAATCAAGGATTGATCCAACTAGACGGGCGCAGACCTTAGATTTGAAAGAATGGAAAGAATTATACGAAGAAATTAAGAAACTAGGAAATTAAGAAATTAACGTTAATACCTTCTAAGTTATACACAGCATAAATAAAAAATTAGTTCACTATTGTTTTTTTGACTTATCTAAGCAAAAAAATCTATTAGCTATCAGCAATTAGCCATTAACCAGCACTTTACTTTTTGCCAGAAAATTGCTATTCTAAAATAAAGCTAACAACGACTAAAACAAAACAAAAATGGTCAAAAAAAGAACCAAAATATTTTTGGTTATTATTGGGGGTTTATTTGTATTTGGCGTAGGTTATATTTTTGCTCAAAAATATCAGCCAGAAAACAGTCTGTCTGAAAATTTTAATTTTCAATCAAAGCTTGACTCTGACAATGATGGACTTTTTGATTCTCAAGAAAAAGAACTCGGCACTAATCCGTATCTTAAGGACAGTGACAATGATGGTTTTGATGATAAAGCCGAAATTGACAATAACCATAATCCCAACAAAGTTGAATCAGGGGATTTAATTGATCAAGACGATGATGGTTTGATTGGTGAAGATGAAGAAAAATATGGTACCGATCCTAATAATCCCGATTCTGATTTTGACGGCTATTTAGATGGCGCTGAAATTGCTTCCGGCAATGATCCTAAATCAGCTAATCTTTCTAACATCGAAAATGCCCTTGCCCAAGTTCCAGAAGATAAAAAACAAGATATTAATCAGAAATTAGGTCTTGACTTAACTTCAGCCTCTTCAATTAATTCCCTGCAAGATATTCTAAGCACTGAAGACGCTCAAGAATTAGAACAACAACTCGATCAAATTATTGCCACAGAATCAAATTTACAATTAGAAGAAATCCCAGATTCTGAAATAAAAATATCAGATCAAGAAACTAGTCAAGAAGATGTCCAGGAATATTTTAATCAAATAATAACAGTTTTCTACTCCGAATTAAGTTTCATTTTCGACCAAGAAGAAATCGACCGGCTTAATGCAGAAGATAATTATGCAGAAATTAGTAATCAAATTGCCGATTCCTTCGAAAAAACCGTTAGCCTGGTATCAGAAATCGAAGTTATAAATAATGATGAAATTATAAATTTGCATAAAAAAATTATCACTGTATCTTCTGCTATCGAGACAAATTATCAAGCATTAATTGACAACAATGCAGATTTGAACATAGCCACCAACAATTTAAAAAATGTTTTAAAATTAAACAAAATGTTTTCAGAAGAAGTGCTAAATAGAATTGTCGAACTAGCCCGTCAATATAGTATTGAAAATTTTACTCTTAAATAAATGAAAAGATTCATCTATGTATTTTTAATAATAGCTTTTCTTATTACTGCTAACGCAGCCTTATTTCAGCCTCGAAAAGCGAATGCTATCCCAGTTGTAGTTACTACTGATATAATGCGGGAGGCAGGCGCATCTAATATGACAGATCGAATAGCTACTTATGTTTGGAAAGCCGCTGTTTACCCTCTTATTAGAGACATGGTTATTAGAGTAGTTACCACTGGCGATTTCAAAATAACTTGGGATGATTTAAAAACCTGGCTGGTTAGAGATCTAGTCTTTCAAACTTTTAATGCTATTTTTGAGGAATTTACAGGATTTAATCTATGCGCCAGAATTAGCGGCAATATACGAATTGCCTTATTGAATGCCAGTCTAACAGAATATGTGCCCGATTGTACTTTCGATCAAAGCGAGATGGGTCAAATGGTCGAAAGAGTTTTGACTGGAGAAACAGGCGCTTGGGAGGAATTAAAAGCTAAGTATTACCGTGATTTTAGCTTTAGTTTATATAGTAGCAGCAATGATTTTTATTCTTGGTATGAGTTACGAGATAATTTTGAAAGCCAAAAAGAACAGAAAGAGCAAGAACTTAAATTTGAAATGTTAATTAATGATGGCTTCTTAGGAACTAGGAATTGTACGGACGAACAAAAACAAAATGGTAATTGTCCGGTTGTATCTCCTGGAACATATGTCGCAAATCTATTTAAAGAAACATACACTGCTCCTTTTGACAGCGCTCTGGGCGCTCAAATGTGGAATGATATGGCATCTCTAGGGGGAGTAATTACTGATATTCTAAAAAATAGGTTAGTCAATAATATCTATACATCAATATAGTAGTATAACGGACTATAACATTGATAAAGAACAAAAATAAAAAATTATATTTTGCTCTGATCGCAATATGCAGTATTGCTCTATTTATAATACCTTGTTTTCCTATTCAGGCAGGAATTTTTGGCGACACAGCTGAAGGAGCAATCGCCATGACCATAGGCCTCACTTGTAAAGTAATAAGCATTGTTTTAGGGCTAGTTCTTTGGATAATTGGTATGATATTTGATGCAGTTATCCAGGGAACCACTTTGAACGATACAATAATGAATGATGTTGTTATTTCCGGCTGGGTAATAGTTCGTGATATTGTCAATATTGTTTTTGTCCTTGCCATGCTAGTGATTGCCTTTGCCACCATTTTAAGAATACAGGACTATCAATTTAAGGCATTGCTTCCCAAGCTACTTTTAGCCGCTTTTTTAGTAAACTTCAGTAAGACCATCGCCCTAACAATGGTAAAATTTTCCGATGCCCTAATGAGCATGATAATAGGCACTCAAGGGAGCAATGTTACTTCGGCTGCTATCCCCGCTCTTCTCAACATAGATAATCTTTTACAATTTGGACCAGATAAAAGTATATTTATAACAGATATTTCCGTGGCCGCCAATAATGTAGTTTTTGTATTTTTTCTAGGAATGCTTTGCATGGCTCTCGGCGGTTTGGCCGTTTTGCTTATTACTCGGATTGTTGTTTTAATGGTTTTGACTGTTTTTGCTCCAGTTGCTTTTGTATTTGGTGTTTTACCTATGACTAAAAAATATGCTGATGAATGGTGGGAGAATTTTATAAAATTTCTCTTTGTTGGCCCCGTAGTTTGTATTTGTTATTTATTAGGTCTAATTTTTTCA
>JAUWOX010000169.1 GCA_030611905.1 bacterium | reverse complement strand
TTTTGATTTTTCAGTGCTTTTGGCTGAAGAATTGGGATTTTGTTTTTGATGGCTAATTCTTTTATTGGAGAGTAAGCTATTTTTTGTTTGCGTCCAATTTTTTTATCTGGCTGAGACATGACGGCTAATATTTGACAGTTAATAGCTAATAATTTTAGAACAGGTACTGCAAAGTCAGGGGTGCCAGCAAAGATTGTTTTTAACTGTTTAAGTGTTTTCATTTTACTATTTTATCAATAAAAAGAATGCCATTAAGGTGGTCAATTTCGTGTTGTAAGACTCGAGCGTAAAGTCCCTTGGTTATTAATTTTTGTTTTTGTCCTTTTTGATCTTGAAATTTAACTGTGATTTTATAGGATCTTTTTACTTTGCCAAAAGTGTTGGGTATGGAAAGACAGCCTTCTTCAGCTATTTCTTTCTTAAATGATTTCCATGTGATTTTGGGGTTTATAAAAATTTGAGCGTCGTCTTTAGTTTGAATAGCAATTAACTGGATTGACTTGCCAATTTGTGGTGCAGCCAAGCCAATGCCTTTTTTTTCTTTCATTGTTTTAATAAAATCTGGAATAATTTTTTCTATATCAGAAATATTCTCAATTTTTTGAGCTCTTTGACGAAGAATTGGATTAGGGTGAGTTATGATTTCCATAGAGTTAATGAAGTATTAAAGTAAGCTTTCTGGGTCGATATCGACTATCCAGTCGTTAGGAACCAGTTTTAGAATATCTTTTTTAAATTCAAGATTGTTTAGCTTGATGATGATTTGCCAAATATAGCGACCACGGATTTTTGAGAAGAAGGCGGGGGCAGGACCTAACATGGTTGTTAGACGCCAGATATCTGATGTTAGCTTGGTTCTTAGCTCTTTGCTAAGTTTTTCGGCTTCGTGTTGGGCATGGTTGTGGTCATGATGCTTGTAAATAAGTTTAATTAGTTTACAAAATGGAGGGTAATTGAACTCTTTTCGTTGTTTAATTTCGTTTTGATAGAATTTTTTATAGCCGTGTTTAGCTGCTGCTTTAATGATGAAATTATCAGGATTATAGGTTTGGAAAATAACTTTCCCGGGTTTATTACCGCGGCCAGTTCGGCCAGCAACTTGAGTGAGAAGTTGAAATGTTTTTTCTTGTGTTCGGTAGTCAGGCAAATTGAGGCCAACATCAGCTGAAATTACGCCAATTAAATCAATTCCTGGTAGATCCCATCCCTTAGTAATCATTTGAGTGCCTATTAAGATATTGGCTTTTTTAAGGCGAAAATCATTGTATATTTTCGCATGAGCGTTTTTGGTTCTGGTTGTATCTGAATCCATGCGAAATATTTTAACATTTTCGTGTAATTTTTGCAACTCTGTTTCGACTTTTTGAGTTCCGGTGCCGAAAAATTTGATAGCGTGGCTGTGGCATTTCGGGCAGTTAACTGGCGGAGCTGATTGATGATTGCAATGATGGCAACGAAGAATATTAGAAATATTGGACACCTGCCTGCCGGTAGGCAGGGTTGGATATTGGATATTAGTATGGTAGGTAAGTGGAATTTCACAATTTGGACATTCTAGAACGTAACCGCAGTCGCGGCACATTATGAAAGTTGAAGTTCCTCGGCGATTAATAAAAAGTAGGGCTTGACGGTTGTTTTGTATAACTTGAGTTAGTTCTTTTTGTAGTTTTTCTGA
The DNA here is from genome assembly GCA_030611905.1 of bacterium. Classification (GTDB taxonomy): domain Bacteria; phylum Patescibacteriota; class JABMPQ01; order JABMPQ01; family JAQVVF01; genus JAUWOX01. The sequence goes on along the minus strand of JAUWOX010000169.1, from coordinate 871 downwards.
AAAGACAGAAAAATTTTTCTTTTTGAATTCTTCACGCATATCAATAATTTTTACTGGGGGCATTTTTTGTTGGGCGGTATATCTCTTGGGTAGTTCAAGAAGTGTGCATTTTTTTTGTTCGGTTTGATAATAAGTCTTAACGTCTGGCGTGGCTGAACCTAGGATTAATTTTGCTTTATGAAATTGAGTTAATTTGTAAGCGATTGTGTGGGTGTGGTAACGTGGTTTTTGATCATATTGTTTATAGGATGAGTCATGTTCTTCGTCGATAATTACAAGGCCTAAATTTTGAATCGGGGCAAAAACAGCAGAGCGGGGGCCAATGATAATTTGCGCTTGTTGGTTTTTTATTTTTTTCCATTGAGTGTATTTTTCACCTTGAGTTAAGCGAGAATGAAGGATGGCAATTTGTTCATAATCAAAATGTTGAGTAAGGCAATTTATGGTTTGTGGAGTTAAGGAAATTTCTGGAACAAGAATGATAGATTGCTTATTTTGTTTGATTTGTTCATTGATAAGGCGAAGATAGATTTCTGTTTTGCCAGAACCAGTAACGCCATGAATTAGGAATGAATTTGAGCTTTTGTTATCACAAATTGTTTGAAATATTTTTTCTTGGGCCTGAGTTAATTTTGGAAATGCAATTTTTTTTATTTGGGGTGATGTTTGTTTAGCTCTTTGTTTTATACGACTGGGAAGCATTAATTTGATAATTTGGCCGAGAGAAGCGTAATAATAATTTGCAATCCATTTGGCTAGATTAATTTGTACGGAAGTAAGTGTTTGTCCTTTGTAAATTTTTAAAATTTTTTTTGGCTTGAAATCTAATTTTTTTTTTGATAAATATTGATCAATAATGCCTTTGATTTTT